>JAIOII010000734.1 GCA_019912685.1 Kofleriaceae bacterium | reverse complement strand
CCCGTACGATCACGCGCCGCAGCTACGGCCTGCACAGCGCCTCCGCGCTCATCGCCCTCCTCAAGCTCTGCTGCTCCGGCATCGACCTCGTGCCGATCACGCTGCGGCCCGGATCAACCCACTAAACCTGGTGGAGAGCCAACCTTCCGGCGGCTTCCAGAAGGTCGATGCCGGATTCTGGCGAGTCGCCGGCTTGCCGGCCCTCCTTCCTCCGAAGCCTTGGTCCGAACCTTCGCGGAACGCTTCGAACAAGCCTTCGCGAAGCCTTCGCGGACCCCTTCCGGCCGCGCTTATCCCCTTCGGAGCCTTCGGTGTACCGGCGCGGTGACGTGGGCGGGGTCGGCCGCGCGCTCCGGCTCCTCGATCTCCTCCGCGGGTACAAGCGGGGCCGCGCCGTCGCGAACCTGGCCTCCGAGCTGGACGTGAGCACCCGGACCGTCCGGCGAGACCTCGCCGAGCTCGAAAGCGCAGGCGAGCTGATCGAGCGCACGACCATCGACGGCAAGGCCGGCGCGCGGCTCGTCGAGCGCGCCTTCGGCTACGTCGCGATCACGCGCCGGGAGCGATACACGCTCCTCGCCGTGCGAAGCATGTTCGACGTGCTGCGCGGCACGCCCTTCCACGACGACATCGAGAGCGTGGAGACCAAGCTTGCCCAGCGCCTGGAGCCCGCCGAGCGCTCCGAGCACACGACGTTCGCGCAGCGCATCGTCTACGTGCCCGACGGCGGCACCAAGGCATACGACGACAAGGCCGACGTCATCGACGCTCTCCTCACCGGCGTTCTGTCGCGCAAGGTCATCCGCTTCGCCTACGTCGACTCACGGGGCCGGCGCCAGCGTGGCCATCTCGCGCCCTTCGCGATCGCGATCCACAAGCACGGGCTCTACGTCGTCGCACGCCGGCTCAAGCGGCCCGAGGAAGGCGCCCAGCTGACGAGCGCCGTCGCCGTCAGCACCTTCGCCGTGGAGCGCTTCACCGAGGCGGAGCACCTGCGCGCGTTTCCCTTCGCGACACCCGCGGACTTCGACCTCGACGCGGTCATGCACGACGCCTTCGGTGTCCACCTCGCCGCGACCGATGAACCGACCCGCGTCGTCGTCGAGTTCAGCAAGGAGCGCGCGGGGTACGCCCGTGCGCGCGTCTGGCATCGTTCGCAACAGGTGCGCGACCTCCCCGACGGTCGCATCCGGATCGAGTTCAGCACCCGCGCTCGTCTCGCGCCGATCGTGTCGTGGGTGCTGGAGTGGGGCCCGCACGCCCGCGCCATCGAACCGCCCGAGTTGGTCGCGCAGGTCGTCGCCGAGCTGGACGCCGCCCGCGGGCTGTATGACGCCGCCGTCGAGACGTGATCACTGGCGGAGCGAGGCACGCTGGTCGTCCGTGGCATTTCGCAGTGACGGGCCAGCGTCCGATCTCGTGCGGCGCCTACGCCCGCAGCGCAACAACTGGGTGCAGGTCGACGAGCACGCGGCCGCGTCAGGCCCCACCTGCATCATGGTACGGTGATTCTTGATGGCGACCGTCCCCGTCACACCCGCGGTTGTCGCGTGGGCCGTTGAGGAATCCGGCTACTCACTCGACGAGATTGCCGAGGCGGTGGGAACGCAGGCCAATGCCGTAGCGGCCTGGATCGCGGGCAAGGCCCAGCCATCCGTAACGCAGGCTCGAAAGCTGGCGCAGAAACTTCGAAGGCCGCTCGCCTTGTTCTTGTGGAGCACGCCACCGACCGACGACAGCCCGTCCGTAGCGTTTCGCGCTCCGGTCGTCGACGAGATGCGCGATCTGAACCCCGTCGAGCGTCGCTACATTCGGCAAGCCGCTCGCATTCAGCGCATCGTGCGGTGGTTGATCGGCGAACTGGACCTCCGTGGCCCGACGCTTCCCCAGGCCGACGTGAAGAGTGACCCAAAGCTTGCAGGGAAGGCTATGCGCGACTACCTCGACATTTCGCTCGAGGCACAAACGGCATGGCGCTCCGAGTACGTCGCGCTGAAGGCGTGGCGAGAGCGTTGTGAGGAGCGCGGGATCATGGTCTTCCTTCTGCCGCTTGGTGAGGATTCGTGTCGAGGTATCTCGCTCGCAGATGCCGTCGCGCCCGCAGTGATCATCAACACGCATTGGAACGTGCGCGCTCGCATCTTTACGCTGTTCCATGAGATCGGGCACGTCCTGACGCAGACGACATCAGCGTGCGCTGCCAGTCGCCGGCACAGCATCAAAGGCGATGTAGTCGAGCGCTGGTGCGAACAGTTCGCAGCGGCGACGCTGATGCCATGGGACGCGATCGAGAGGAAGCTCGATGACGTCAGGGCACCGCAGTTCATCAACGACTTGTCGATCCCTGGAGCGATCGCGCAAGAGTTCAGCGTGAGCCTACAGGCCTCGACGCTGCGATTGATCAACGAACGCCGAGCCAGGTGGACCTTGTGGGACAAGATCCCGAAGGACGACAACGCGAAGCGAAAGGGCGGAAAGGCACCCGATGAACCGCGAACAACGCCGGTCGTTAGGTTGCACGAGATCGGACGCCGCCCGACGGCCGTTCTGCTGACCGGCATGTCACGCGGAGTCATCGACCGCTCTCAAGTCGCGAGTACGTTGCGTGTTGGCGACAACGACCTGAGCGACATCGAGCGACGGATGCACGGGGGCGGCGCGGTCGACGTCGATGTCGACGAGTGACGCGAACCTGGGTCGCCGACACATGCGCGATACTCCAAGTCCGCCGATGCGTCGTGCCGGACGAAGAGAAGCAAGCGTTCGCGATGCGCCGGATGGTGTTCGACAAGCTGGAGCGTCTCGTGAACGATCGCCGGCTCGTCTTCCCGCCGGAGACCCACACCGAGCTGAAGCGCGGGAACGCCTCAGTGAAGGATCCAAAGGCGGACGATCCGTATCACTTCGTCGACCGCTGCAGGGAAACCGCCACACGGTCGGCGAGTCTCGACATCGTAAAGGAGCTTGGGGCTCACAATCTTGTTCGTCGCGTCACCGATCCCGATGCTGAACACGATGAAGCGGACATCTACGTCCTTGCTGTTGCGCTTGCGATACAGAGGGCTGGCAGTGAAGTTGGTGTCCTGACTCAGGAGAGGCGCGACTCGGCTAACAAGTTGTCCGTGACGACCGCCTGCGGCCTTCTCGACCTCATTTGTCTTCCCATGGAGGGGTTCCTCCACCGGGAAGGTATCTGGGTCTGGCCGGGTCGATGATCGCACCGATGCCATCGCGCACGCGCTCTCGCACCGCGCGAGCTGGTCGCCCTGGCCAGGTCATCGCCGAGCCACCGGTTCCACCACCGAGCGGCGATACTGCCTCTGGCGCCTTCGATCACCTCGACGCTCTGGCCCGCCCTGAACTACGTCAACGAGTTCGAGAACGCGGCACCCACGCGATCACCATCCGCTGATCGCGTGCGCTGACGTTCGACCCTCGGGCTCGCGGGACGGAGGGGCTTCGCATTCTCGCCCCCCCGGCCCCAGCAGGCGCCGGATTTTCGAGAGAGATCTCAGCGGGTTACCAGAATCAGCTTCGCCCGACGCAACTCCGGTCGCGCGCTTTCGACAAGAGCGGGCATGACAGCAGACGTCGTTCGTCCGTTCAGTCTTGAACTCGGGGACGGGTATCAGCTTCGCCTCGCTGACCCGGTGGTGATCGAGACCTTCGCACGCATCCAGCGCACGGCGGACTCGCGGATGCCGTTCCTCATCACCGGGCAGACAGGTGTCGGCAAGGAGCTCGCCGCCCGCGCCGTGCATCACTACTCACGGCGCGTCGGTCCGCTCGTGTGCATCAACTGTGGCGCTCTACCCGACGCGCTGCTCGAGAGCGAGCTCTTCGGCCACGAGCAGGGCGCCTTCACGGGCGCCTACGTGGCGAAGCCGGGTCTCTTCGAGGAGGCTCGCAAGGGGACCATCTTCCTCGACGAGATCGGCGAGCTGCCCATGCGTTCGCAAGGCGCACTCCTTCGCGTGCTCGATGGACACTCCATCGTGCGACTCGGAGGTCGCATGCAGATCCCCTTCGATGCGCGAGTCGTTGCCGCCACCAACGCCGACATGCAAGATGCGGTGGCTTCCGGTCGCTTTCGCGCGGACCTCTATCATCGACTCCGGGGCCTCCACGTCCATCTTCCGCCGCTTCGCGACCGGCCGGCCGACCTTCGCCTCCTCGCGACCGAGCTCTTCGACGCTGCCCGCGACGATCACTCGCTCGCGCGCGTCCCGATCTCGCCGCTCGCGATGCAGGCGCTCGAAGCGCACGACTGGCCGGGCAATGTGCGCGAGCTCAAGTATGCGATGATGCTCGCCGCGATCCACTGCGGAGGCGAAGCTCTCAACGTAAGCGACCTTCCGGAGGACATGAAGCTCCGCAAGGAGACGTTCAGCCGTCGCTCGGGGCCGCCGCACGACGGAGCCCCGACCTCCTTCGCCGTCGGCTACACGCTCGGCGACGAGCTGCTGGCGATCGAGCGGAAGCGCATTGTCCAGGCGCTCGACGCGGCCGGCGGTGTCCAGACGCGGGCTGCGCAGTTGCTCGGGATGCCGCGCCGTTCGCTCGTCCGCAAGTTGAAGGTCCACCGGATCACGAAGACCGCCAGGGACACGATGACTCACTGAGCCACGTTGTCCCTCGGCGAGTACGCCACGCTGGCTCTCGCTGGATCAGTGAATAGCCGCAACTCGTTGATACGAGACGAAACGTCTAAATAGATTCATTGGCGTATGTCTTGCTCTATGGCGGTGCGTCCCAGGAGGAGCCATGCCCGCCGTTCATTCAGTTGCGCCATCTCGCGCGTCGTTCGTTCGCGTCATCTCCGCCGTGCTCGTCGCGGCCTTCGCTGCTTGCAGCAGCGACTCCGACGACGTGAGTCGCCGCGACTGCGAGCGACTGCGCGACCACCTGATCGAGCTGCGCCTCGAAGCGGTGACGGCTGATCGAGAACAACATCGCGCTGCGCTCGAGGCCGCGGTGGGCCCGACGTTCATCGACGGATGTCTCGAACAGATATCGCCGGAGCACCTGCGTTGCTCACTCGCCGCCGCCGACTCGTCCGCGCTGGCGGAATGCGTCGAGCCGCCGTCCCGCTGAGTTGCCTCAACCGACCTTCCTCGGAGGCCGTAATGCGCACCCATTCACTTCTCGCTCGAAAGACGTTCGCGCGTGCTCTCGCCGCGCTCCTTGCCATCACCATGGTGAGTCCGCTCTGGGCTGCCCCCGGTGACATCACGCAGGTTCCGGCGCCGACCCTGGGCGCCGACGCGCCCAAGGCGAAGGACATTCCCGACGGGGACATGTCCGTTTCCACGCAGACCGGCGCGTTCCAGTACACCTACCCGATCGCGGTTCCGCCGGGCCGGATGGGCATGCAACCGAGCCTTGCACTGAGCTACTCGTCTCAGGGCTCGAACTACGGCGGAGTGGCCATGGGGTGGTCGCTGGGCATTCCCGAGATCACCCTCGACACATCGGACTCCCTGATCACCCGCAAGATTCTCGGAGGCCCCTTAGCTCAAGGGCAGTACGTCAGCACCATGGCTGGTGGACGACCGCTCGTAGCGGTGACCGAGCCGGCATTGCCCGATGTGGCACAGACCTTCCGGGCCAGGAACGACAGCTCCTGGGCGCGGTACGAGAAGATGGAGACCGGCGCGGCGTTCCGCTGGCGCGTTCGCACCCCCGACGGAAACACGCACTACTTCGGCGAGAGCTCGCGAGCGCCTCTGACGAGTGACACGTGGGCGCCCTTGACCCGCACCGAGGACTCGTTCGGCAACACGATGGAGTACATCTGGGAGGGCTGGCAGATCCTGCAGATTCGCTACACGTCGAATCCTGCCGCTGGCCTCTCCTCGTTCGCGCGCGTCGACTTCATCATGGAGTCGGCCGACTACTGCGATGGACGGCCGGTTGGAGCCCAGGAAGACCGCAAGCTCGGTATCATTCGCGGCGAGCAGAAGCTGACCAAGATCCGGGCGGTCGCGTTCAATCTCAGCACCGACGAGCATACACGGGAAATCTCCCTCATCTATTCTCCCGACCGTGCGTCGTGTACCGCCTCGCACGCGCCGATGCGCGTGCTCGCGGGAATCCAGGAGAGCGCCTGGGGCGCTGTTTCGCCGCGCGTCGACCTTCCGCCGGTGACGTTCGAATACAACCGGTTCCACCACACATTCGACTCGACGGGGACGCCTCTGAACGTTCAGTCGCTGTGGCCCGACGAGAACCCATACTTCCCGCACAACTTCGGCTGGGGCATCCGGCGCCAGGGCGCGAGTTGGCCATCGGTGGAGGGAATGCTCCTCGACTTCGACGGTGACGGCTTGCAGGACCGCATCTACGTCTACGCCGACGGCAACGAGTGCATGTTCAATTGGAGCAAGAACCTCGGTCGTTCGCCTTCGAGCGGCGAGATCACGTTCTCGCCGCAACCGAACGCGCAGACGTTGCCGCGCCTTCCTTGGGCGGGAGCCCAGAGGAACTCATCGGTGGAATGGTGCTCCCTGAGCGCACAGCTCACGATGAAGACCAACGTCAACTTGCCGCCGCCGAACGGTGACCCGCCATGCCCGTCAACGACCGGCACGTACCTGGCGTACCGCTGGCTCGACCTGACCGGCGATCAACTCCCCGACCTGGTGACGGCCATACATCATGACCCGCGCCATTTCGATCCCAACGCGATGGGTTGGTTCGGCGCGTGGCCATCTTGCTCAGACGATCCTTCGTGCCCTGCGGTGAGCTCGAGCTGCATCGACCAGGTGACCACGTGTCCCAGTCCCGAGAGTAGTTGTACGCTGAGCGAGAGTGGCGTGAACGCCTGCGTCGGCGCAGCCCCGCAGGTCGCTTGCGACTACCTCACGCGACAGAGCTCGCCAGGTTCCTACGACGACTGCATCGCGAGCTGCGCCGGCAACGAGCAGTGCCCGCAGATCTGCGCCAACCTCGATCGCATCGATCCGCCCAACAACGGCGCGGGCGCGGACTGCAACTACAAGAAGCCGCACAAGCGATGCGAGCGCTTCCCCTGGATGATCTACGAGAACAAGGGCGGCTGGTTCTCGCCGACGCCGCAGATTAGGTACCAGCCCGTTCCGCTGGAGTCGGATGCTGGCGATTCGTCGTTCGGCGGCGGGGTGCTCGCCGCCGCGCGCCATGCGCTCTTGGACATCGACGGTGACGGGAACCTCGACGCGATCGTGCGCGGCGGGTACACCGAGCAATCCCTCACGGTCGAGCACAACAACCTCATCTGGCTGGTGTTCCCGGGCGATGGCGACGGCAACTTCCTGACCGACAGCGACGGTGGACCTCGCCTTTGGCTAGTCCCGGATGCAGCGCCGATCTCGCTGTCATGCTCGACGCCGACGGGTACGGTCTGCAGTCCGCTGACGACACTCTACAACGCGCCGATTCACGAGAACGATCACGACTCGCGAGGCCTGTCGACGGTCATGGACCTCAACGGCGACGGCGCCCCTGACCTGCTCTGGAAGTTCGCCACAACGCAATTCGAAGGCGCGCCTTTCCCGCCCAAGCCGTGGGAGGACGTCGTCGACTCGGACCCGATGGCGCTCTACAAGGGCAACGGCTACGGGTTCGAGTTTCGCGGCTCGATCACACAGCCGGAAGGATCGCCTCTCGCCTCGAGCGGTGTCGCCTACTTCTCCCGCTCGTTCGTCGACGCGCAGGCCCACCTGGCCAATCACTTCATGACCACCGGCCTTCGTCAGTCGAAGGCGCGCTTCCAGGACGTCGATCAAGACGGCAGGCCCGACCTCATCGAGTCGAGCTGGAACGGGACGAGCTGGGAATACCCCTCGGTCTTCTTCAACCACGGCGGACAGCTACTGCCCGGCATCGCGCTTGGCGCGCAGACCGCGGAGAAGTGGAGTCAGGAGACGCAGGCGATGCCGACGGGCTTCTCGTCTCCACGTGAATGGGGATGGCAGACGAAGCGCGATGTCATCGATCTCGACGGCGACGGAGTCCCAGAATCCTGGAACTGCGTCGGCGGTGCCTGTCAGTACTACCGCGACCCAGATCCGCAGCCGATGCACTTGATGAAGCGCGTCCAGAACGGGCGCGGAGCAACGATCGAAGTGACGTACGCGGCCAGCACGGACTCTTCTGTCGTCACGCAGGATGCGGGCACGACTCAGAACGGCGAGCGGCAGGCTCTGCCGCGGACGCAGTGGGTTGTGAAGTCCACGTCCACTTCTGACCTTTGGGACGGCCCCGAAGACGTCTCCACGACGACGTACGCGTACAAGCACCCTACGTGGAAGCCCGACGACGAAGGCGACTGGGGATTCCGTGGCTTCAAGGAAGTCACCACGACGTCGCCCTCCGGCTCGAAGCAGGTCGACTCGTTTGGCTTCGACGTCGACTGGAGCGGGCGACACACGTCCACGCGCGTGTACTCATCGGACGATCTCGCCAATCCCAAGTCCATCGCAGAGACGATCTGGACGGAGAAGAGTCTGTTCGGCGGTGCGGTTCGCACGTACCACGTGAGCGACGAGCGGAGGTGGACGTGCTCGAACGGCCAGAACGAGTCCGCATGCAAGGCTAACAACAGCCTCGTTCACACCTCGTACACGTATGAGGCACTGCCGACGTCGGGTACGCCGCTGGTCTACTACAACGACCACCGCTACGTCATGCAGTCAGGGACCTACTCGGTCGGAGACCGGCACCACTGGGACACGATGGTCCTGCACGCGGGCGCCGACTACTACCGCCTCCGACCGCAGCACGCGCGCGTGTCGCAGAAGACGCAGTCGACACCGCCGCTCGAAACATGGGCATCCTACAAGACGACGCACTACGACGCAGACTACAAGGCGCCGACCGCTGAGGAGGTCTTCTTCGAGCGCGATACCGTTCCGTACGAGAACGCGGTGACCGCGTGGACACGTGATCCGGCGACCGGCGTCATCACGACGACCCAGTACCCACGGAACGCGGGGACCAACCACTTCGAGAGCTACGGGTACGACTCCACGAAGCGTTTCCACACCTACGTGGTCAACGAAGCAGGTCACGCCGTCGAGCGCAAGACCGAGCCTGGAACAGGTGTCGTGCTCATCGAGAGCGGTCCGAGCTCAGCATCATGCGGCAACGGCTGCACGAACTGGGAGAAGACCTGGACGGACGTCGATGGCCTCGGCCGGCCGATCGCCACGTGGGTGAATCGGGAGGTGCCGGGGAATCCCGTCTGGCAGAAGACTCAGGTGTCGTGGACGACGTACGTCGACTCGGTCATTGCCGGCGCGCGCACCAAGGTGGTGAGCGAGACGCTCATCGACTACGTCAACTCGTTTCGCAGCCGCGAGGAGGCTCAACTCGACGGTTACGGGCGACCGGAGATCGTAACGGTCGAGGCTGGCGGAATCGATGCCGTAACCACGTACGACTACGATCATCGGGGACACATGGTCGGCGTCGCCGTGCCGGATCCGTCGCAGCACTCGACTGCGACGGTGACGTACAGCTATGGCTTCGATAGTCTTGGACGACCGAGCTCGATCACGAGGCCACTCGCCGCGGCTGGCCAGCCGAGCGGGATGACGCTCAGCTATGACGGTCTCGTGCACACCCAGCAGGAGGTGGCAGGCTCACAAGGTGGCCCCGCCAGCAAGACCGTGCTCGTGCACGATGCCTTCGGGCGCCTGGCCGAGGTGCGAGAAACGACCCAGTTCAGCCCCGAGGTCGTAGCGACGACGCTCTACACGTACGACGCGCGCGACGCGGTCACGCACATCCAGAACCCGGACAACGTACACACCGACCTCGTTCACGACATGGGCGGGCGCCGGATTCGGATCACTCGCGGAGGCCGGACCTGGTCATACGCATACAACGCCTCGGGCGACATGATCGCTGAGACCACGCCATATCAAGCACCTACCCAAGCGTGGCAATACACCACCACCTTTGGATATGATCAACTCGGTCGCCAGACCTCTCGGGTGGTCGCTCCGCGCAGCAACACCCCCAGCGACCGTCAACTGTTCGGAATCTACGGCAACATCACACTCAAGTACGACACGGCGTCCCCTGGGACACCGACTTGCACGAACGGGGTCGGCAGACTCTGCACCGTCACGTTCCCGAACAATCAGTGGGGGCAGTCGGTTCTGAGAAAGTCATTCGCGTACGACGCCGAAGGCAACCAGGCGAGCGAGACCCGGACCTTCAACATCGCAGGAATCGGCGGGACCCGAGCCACGAGCGCGACCTACGGTCCAGGAGGCAAGATCGCGTCCCAGAAGTACGCCGACAACACACCTGGGTCTGCCAACGAGACGCAGGCCTTCTTCGAGTACGACGTTCGGAATCTTCCATGGCGAGCGAGATGGAGACCGTCAACCGGGAGTGACTATTATATCGAGCAGCATCGCAACGTTGCCGGCAATGTCTTGTATCGAGGCACGCTGTTTTTTGCGTGGTACGGTTACAAAGACTTCCGGTCTGAGTGGACCTATGATTCGCTCTCGCGTGTGACCTCACAGACGGTCACTCGTGCCGACTGGTTCACGTCCGAGCAATTGGCGAGGCAACATCTCGAGTACTTCGGGCAAGATGACCCATACAGACTGCAGCATTCATTGGGAAGCGCGGCGCCCTATGATCTGACCTTCGACTACGACGCACGTCATCACTTGAAGACTGTCCGCGAAGCGTCGACGCGATTCACCGCGGACTACCAGTTCACGTCGAGCGGTCGCTTCCTGACGGCGAACGTCCAGGGCGCGTCCTCGCCGGCGCCAGGTGCCGACGTCGTGAATCGCACTGTGACCTACCAATACGGCGGGGCCGGCAACGACCCTGAAGCGGTCGCTGCTCTCAACCACACCAGCGGAGGGACGTTCCGGTCGTACAGCTACGACCTCGCCGGCAACATGACAACTCGCGCGGTTGTTCCGTTGTGGACCGAGGACACGTTCGTTTACGACGGCGAGGACCAACTACGTCGCGCGACACCCAAGGTCAACAACGTTACGCAGCCCAGGGAGGAGTACTTCTACGACGAAAGTGGAGCCCGCTTCGGGATCCTCTCGCGCTCGTCGACCGGCTCGATCACGGGGCTTCGCGTCTTCATGGGCGACACCGAGATCAAGTTTTCGTCCGCCGGAGCGTTGCTCAAGAGCTACGCCCACATCTCCCTCGGTACGCCCATCGCGCGAGTCGTTGATCGCGGCAACCTCGAGCTTCAGTTCCACGGTCTCGCTAACAACACCCTCCTTTCCGCGTCCTGGACGGGCGCGACCCAAAGCGCCTTCGTCTACGGACCCTACGGCGAGCTCCTGGAGACGACGGGAACGGCTCAGCCGGAGCAGCACCGTCGCTTCAACGACAAGTACAAGGACGATGTAACGAAGCTTAGCTACTACGGCGCCAGATACTACGACGGTCTTCTGCTTGGCTGGACTCAGGCGGATCCGGCCTATCGCTTTCTCCCTGACATGGCGGGCGGTGCGCCGCGCAGAGCCGTCTTGTATCAATTCAGTTTGAACAATCCACTTCGATACATAGACCCAGATGGTCGTGACTCGCGTGCGATCGCCGCCGAGAATCGAATGGGATATGGGTGCTTCGGAAGTCCGTGCGGAGCGCAGCGCCAGCGAAGCCGCGATTCAGCGGAATACCAGCGCGCCTACGGTTCGGGCCTGAGGGGTATTCAGGTCGGTGTCGATGTTGCTAGCATAGCTGATCAAACGCCTGCTCTCAATCTTGTGAGTGCTGCGCTTTCAGCTGCCGATGGCGACTGGGTAGGCGTCAGCCTCGGGTTGATAGCTGCTGCGCTGACACCGACTGTCATCGGAGATGAGGTCGTTGAAGTTGGTAAGGTTGGCAGGAGTGTCGAACGTCTAAACGGTGCCGATTCCGGTGTTATCTACCTTCGGACAAATGCTAAAACCGGCGAGGAGTATGTCGGTCAGGCGAAAAACTCGGGCCGCTTCCAGGCGCGACAGAAGGAACACCGAGATGCCCATCCGGGCGAGACCTTCCAGTACGACGTTTTGGAAGAGATACCTGCGGGTTCAGGAAGGAGTTTGGACGTCGCGGAGGAAGATTGGATTCGCGCCGGCGGCGGACCCGCAGTGAAGGGGGGGCGTCTGGCTAATGACAGGTACCAGATGAGTGACAAGGCGTACGCCGCGGCTGGCGGAACCGTTCCGAAGCCGACGAAGTAGGAAGCAGAACGGAGAGGAGTCGAATCATGGGAGCCTGGGGCCCCGGTAACTTCGAGAACGACACTGTGTTGGACTGGTTGGCTGATGTTGACAGCTGGCAGTCCGTAGTAGACGCTCTCTTTGCTATTCTGAGAACGCCGGCCGATCGCGTTCTCGACGCGTCTTCTTGTTGTGTCGCTTTGGGGGCCGCCGAGATAGTTGCAGCCTGCTTAGGCCGCCCGGGGAGACTTCCACAGCGAGCGGTCGAGGTGGTGGCAGCGGTGAGGCAAGAATGCGACGAGTCGGCGAGAGACGCGGCCGCACGCTGTGTCCGGCGCATCGAGAAGGAGTCCGAACTTCAGTCGCTCTTCGATGAAGGGGGCCGGTACGAAAAGTGGCACTCTGTGTTGGAAGAACTGGTTGCGCGACTTTCCTGAACCACTAACATGGGGGATCGCTTGGGCGACGGGTAGGTCGGAGGGCGGGCTCTGCGGCAGGCGAAATCGGCGTGGCAAAACGTTGCCACGACCTCCCAGATCAACGCGGACGACAGCCGACGAATCCGGATGAGGTGAGGGTCGAACCTTGCGGAATCGCTGCAAGGCTGCGCGGGCATTGTTGGTTCCGCGCAATCCCGACAGGGTTCGAAACCCTCCTCCGGAGCCAGAATCGGTCCTCGCCGGGGCGTACGCTGATCTCCGGCTGGAGGGAGGCGCGATGGAAGGTCCGCTGCTCCGAGACGTGGCGGAGTACCCGAGCGACGACGTGCTGGCGCGGTATCTCGGGAAGGCGAAGGCCGCATGGGATGGGTTCGCCGCCCGGCTCGCCGTGGAGCACCCGGACGCATCCCTCGAGTGGCGCTTCTACAAGGACGGCAAGGCGTGGCTCGGCAAGGTCGTGCGCAAGAAGAAGACCCTCTGCTGGGTCTCGATCTGGGACCGGGCGTTCCGGACGACGTTCTACTTCACCGCCAGGTCCGATCAAGAGATCGACCGATTGCCGATCGCGAAGGAGCTGAGGAGCGCGTATCGCGCGCAGCCCGACAGCGGCAAGCTGAAGCCCTTCACCATTGTCAGCGGTCACCTGAAACCGCGGGATTCTGGACCGGCCGCGGGTCAGGGCCGGGGAGGATCGTGTCGCGGACCCTCTGCTCGTAGTGCTCGATGGGGAGACCGAGATGGTGGTGCACGGTGGCGTCGCGGGTGGTGTCG
>JAIOII010000733.1 GCA_019912685.1 Kofleriaceae bacterium | reverse complement strand
ACCTGGCGCTCACCCTGTGCGCCGGCGACGCCTGCGGCACCGCCGTCCACGGCCTCCGCCGCCGCGCCGCCGCGATCCGATGATCACGGCGCCGCTGGCGCGGACTCGGCGGGCTTGGTGCCCGGCAAGCTCTCGGGCAGCGGCGGGAGCTCGGCGAGCGCCGGCAAGAGCACGATCTCGATGCGGCGGTTCCGCGCGCGATCCTCGGTCTTCGCGTTGCCGGCCTTGATGTCGTCGCCGCCGCTCACGGGATCGAACTCGCCCGAGCCGGCGGGGATGAGGCGCTTGGGATCCATGCCGGCCTTGACCAGCACGCGCGTCACGGTGAGCGCACGCGCCATCGACAGCTCCCAGTTGTCCTTCATCGTCGCGCTCTTGAGCGGGATGTTGTCGGTGTGACCGACGACGAGGAACCGGCGATCCGGGAACCGCTTCAGGATCACGCCGACCTCGACGACCTTGTACTCGCCCTCTTGCGAGATCTCGGCCGATCCCGACTGGAACAGCACCTCCGCCGGCAGCTGCACGACGAGGCTGCCCTTGCGCGCCACGACCTCGAGCTCGCCCGGGCGGATCATCTTGGCGAACTGGCCCTGGATCTCCTGGATCGCGGCGAGCCGCTTCTCCGCCTCGATGCGCTGCTGGCGCAAGGCCGTCAGCTCGTCCTTCGTCGCCGACAGGTTCGACTGCATCTTGGCGAGGGCCTCGTCGTTCTCCTTCTGCCGCGCGGACACGGCCTCGAGATCCGACTTGCACGTCACGTACGCGGCCGCGTCGCGCTGCGCCGCCGGCAACGCGGTCGCGCACGCCGCGAACTCCTTGTCCTTGCGCTCGTTGTCCCCGCGCAGCTTGAACGCGAAGTACCCGAGACCGCCGGCCGCGGCGGTCATGAGGATCGCGTACATCCATAGACGGAAGGGAAACCCGCGCCCCTTCGGCAGCTTCTCGCTCGGCATCACGGCGGCATCCTTGGCCATCGGTTCCTCCGGCCCTCGACAATACCAGAGCCCGGACCAGGTCAGCTCGATGCGCTCGTATAGCTACGAATCGCAAGCGTCCATACGCTGCGTGCAAGCAGGAAAAACACCGCCGAGCCGCCAAGTGATGCAATTGCCGTGCGAAGCGAGAGTGTGCCGAGGAGCGCCATGGCGGGGAAGCTGGTCATGAGTGCGAGCGGGATGATGAACGTGAAGACGAAGCGCCAGGTGCCGCGGAAGACGTGGATCGGCCAGCGCGCCGCGTCGAAGATCGCGCCGAGCAGGAACACCAGGTTGTCCATGCGGATGACCCAGAACGCCGACGCGATGATGAGGATCCACAGCGAGTACATGACCGCGATCGCCGCCGTCACGAGGAGGAGCGCCGTCGTGAGCTCGCCCGGACCCGGCGCGCGACCGAGCTCGGCGAACGCGTACACGATGATGCCGAGCCCGGCGAGCACGTCGGTGACGTGCCAGGGATCGAAGCGCGTGGTCGACACCAGGAACTGCGCGTCGGCGGGCTTGAGCAGCGTGTAGTCGAAGCTGCCGGTGCGGATGCGCTCGACGACGGCAAGGAGCGACGGGTTGATCGCGCCCTCGAGCACGCCGCGCATGATCGTGAACAGGCCCATCACGACGAGCGCGTGGCCGAAGCTCCACCCGGCGACGGTGCCGCGGTCGCCATAGAGCACGAGGAGCGGGAAGATCGCGAGCCCGGTCCAGAGCAGCGACATCGCGCCCTGGATGAGGAAGTCGGCGCGGTACTGCATCGCCGTGATGAGGGAGGTGCGGATCGATACCCACAGGAGGCGGACGTAGTAGGCGAGCCGCACGCTACGCTCCGTACGCCTCGAAGCGCTTCACGCCCGCGCGCCACGCCAGCGCCGCCGTGGCGAGCATGATCGCGGCCCACGCCCACGTGAGCCCGACGACCTCGGCGGTCGACGCGACGTCGGGGTAACGCCCGATCAGGATCTCGACCGGGGCGCCGAGCATGTAATAGAACGGCAGCCACGAGGTGATCGCCCGCATCCACGCCGGCATGAGGTCGACCGGGATGAGGTAGCCCGAGAGCAGCATGAACAGGCCGAAGTAGACCTCGACGAGCGAGAGCGACTTCTCGAGGAAGAACGCGATCGCGCCGATCGCGACGAACACGCCGAACGTGAGCAGCCACGCGCCGGCGAGCGACGCGACGAGGAGCGCGACGCGGCCCGGGTCGTCGACGAGCACCTGGCGCGCGTCGGTGAGGAAGATGATGACGACGACCGGCGTGATGACCGCGGCGCGCAGGGGCAGGGCGGCGAGGTGGGTCGCGAGGTAGCTCGCGAACGGGTGCACCGGGCGCAGGAGCCGCATCGACAGCGTGCCCATGCGGATCTCCTCGCTGATCTGCCAGGCGACCCAGTTGCTGGTGAGGTTGCGAACGACGAGGGCGCCCAGGTAGTACGCGACGAAGTCGGTCTGCGTGTACGCGCGGAACGGCGCCTCGTCGGCGACGCTCGTCCACAGCGCCAGCATGACGAGCGGCATCGTCGTCGTGAGGATCCAGACGATCATCTCGGCGCGGTACGCGATGGTCTCCGCGAAGCCGACCCGCAGCATGGTCGGCATGGCCCGCAGCTCAGGGCGCATGCGCGGCCCGCGGGTGGTTCGCCTTGTCCTTGAAGAGCTTGCGCATCACGTCCTCGATCGGCGGGTCCTCGATCGCGAAGTCGGTGATGCCCTCGCCGCCGAGGAGGTGGCCGACGACCTCGCGCAGCTTGTCCTCGGGCACCTCGATCGTCGTGCGCACGCCGTCCCTGGCGACGACCTTGCCCAGCCGCGCGAGCACGTCATCCCCGACCGCGCCCGAGAACGAGACGCGCTTGTCGGGCATCATCGACTTCACCAGCGCGCGCAGGTCGCCGTCGTGGATGATGTGGCCGCCGTCGATCACGATGACGCGCGGGCACAGCGCGACGACGTCGTCCATGTAGTGCGAAGTCAGCATGACGGTCGCGTCGTGGCGCTGGTTGTACTCGCGGATGAACTCGCGGATCGTGACCTGCATCGACACGTCGAGGCCGATCGTCGGCTCGTCGAGGAAGAGCGTGGTCGGCTTGTGGAGTAGCGCCGCCGCCAGCTCGCACTTCATGCGCTCGCCGAGCGAGAGCTGGCGCGTGGGCTTCTGGCTCAGCTCCTTCAGATCGAGCAGCTCGGTGAGCTCGCCGAGCGTGCGCTCGAACTCGGCGCCGTCGACGCCGAACACCGCGCGGTTGAGCTGCCAGGTCTCGGCCGGCGGCAGGTCCCAGATGAGCTGCTGCTTCTGGCCCATGACCAGCGTGATCTGGCGCAGGAAGGCGTGCGACCGCTTCTGCGGGCGGTGGCCGTCGACCGTGACCTCGCCCGCCGTCGGGTGCAGGAGCCCCGACAGCACCTTGAGCGTCGTCGTCTTGCCGGCGCCGTTGGGCCCGAGGAAGCCGACGCGCTCGCCGCGCTCGATGCGGAACGAGACGCCGTCGACGGCCTTCACGGTCTCGAACTTGCGGCGGACGACCGAGCGCAGCGCGGCGGCGAGGCCCGGCGGACGTTTGTGCACCTTGAAGTGCTTCTTCAGGTCGCGGACCTCGATCACGGCAGCGGGCCGAGCCTAGCAGCTATACTCGACGGGTGAAGTGGACTGCCTGCCTGGTGATCGCGCTGGTGGCGTGCAAGGGCAAATCCGACCGAGCGCCGGCGCCCAGGGATGCCGCGGTGGTCGCCGTCACCCCCGACGCGACGGCGGTCGCCGCGGCGATCGACGCCGGCGTCACCGACGCCGCGCCGGCGCGCCCGCAGCCGCCCGACCTCATCCCCGGCGCCGACCCGATGTACCCGACGGCGCGCAAGGCGGGCACCGCCGACCTCTTCTTCCTCGAGGAGCCGGTGCGCGGCCCGCACCGACTC
>JAIOII010000732.1 GCA_019912685.1 Kofleriaceae bacterium | reverse complement strand
GCGCGCCGACATCTCGGTCGCGCCCTCGCCGGAGAAGACGGTGGCCCACGTGCCGTCGGCGAGCCGCTCGAACGAGCCGCGCATGGCCGCCGCCTGCTTCATCGCGACCATGACCTCGGGCTCGTGGGTGAGCGCGACCGTCGCCGTCGTCCCCGGGGCGTCGCTCTGCCGCTCGGGCTCGGGCGGCTGCTGGTGGGGCCGGCGCACGAGCACCGCGGCGAGGATGCGCTCCTCGCCGCCGGTGATCCCGCCGGCAATGATCGACGGCGGCGCCGCGCTCGCGACGTCGGGCGCGATGTCGTGGAGCGCGCGCGCCAGCTCGGCGCCGTCGCCGAACCGGTGATCGCGCGGCTTGGCGAGCGCCTTGGCGACGAGCTCGTGCACGCTCGCCGGCAGGTCGGGCCGCACCATCCACAAGGGCGGCGGCTCCTCGAAGAGCACGCGGGTGAGCACGGCGATCGTGTTGCCGGCGTCGAACGGCGCCGACCCGGCGAGGCAGCGGAAGAGCACGGCGCCGAGCGCGAACACGTCGACGCGGGCGTCGAGGTCGCGCTCGCCGCGCGCCTGCTCGGGCGCCATGTAGCCCGGTGTGCCGAGCGCGGTGCCGGCCTGGGTGATCGGGCGATCGCCGATCGTCGAGCGCGCGACGCCGAAGTCGAGCAGCTTCGCGCGCGCCGGGTCGCCGCCGGGGAGGAAGATGTTGGACGGCTTCACGTCGCGGTGCACGATGCCGCGGGCGTGCGCCATGCCCAGCGCCTCGGCGATGCGGGCCAGCATCTCGATCGCGTCGGCGGGCGCGAGCGGCGTGCGCTCGAGCCGCTCGGACAGGTCGACGCCCTCGAGCCACTCCATCGCGAGGTACAAGCCGTCGGCGGTGCGACCATGTGCGACGTAGCGCACGATCGCGTCGTGCTGCAGCGTGGCGAGCACCTCGGCCTCGTGCTCGAAGCGGTCGACCTCGGCGGTGCGGTCCTCGCGCAGGAGCTTGAGCGCCACGGTGTGACCGGTGACACGGTCGAGCGCGCGATAGACCGCGCCCATGCCACCGGCCCCCCGGCGTTCCCCGAGGTCGAAGCGGGCGGCGACGAGCTGCACGATCCGAGTCTCTCGCGACATCAGTGCGACATCAACCCGCGGTGAGGCGAGCGGGAGCCACGATCGCGTGCTTGACGGGAGGAGCACACTGGGTTGCCATACGCTCGCGCCCGCATCGCGGGTGGGGGAGACCATGACAAGCAGCGCCACGCGTCGTCGGGGACCGTCCCCGCTCCTGTACGTCTTCGCGGTCATCCTGGCGGGATGCAGCGGGGACGGTTGCTCGTGCATGCAACCCATCCCCGGCGGCTTCCCGGCCGCGGAGCGCACCGCCAACGCGGCGCAGATCCGCGTGTCGCAGACCGGCCTCGCCGCGGTCACTGCGGATCCGGCGGCGCTCATCGAGGGCGTCACCGGCGGGCCGCTCCAGTTCGACGTGCCGGCCAACTGCAGCGGCTCGCCGTCGACGTGCTGCCCCGGCGGCAACCCGGTCTCGCCGTGCGGCCCGATCGTCATCGACCTCGTGCAGCAGGCGGGTGATCAGCCGCGGCTCGTGGTCACGCCGGTGCAGGGCGCCTCGCGCCTCGACGTCCGGCTGCGCGCGCGCGTCCGCACGATGATGGACGTCCCGGTGAACATCCCGCTCGTCGGTGACTGCGGGCTGCACATCGACACCGAGGACTCCGGCGCCGACGACCTCATCGTGGACCTGCCCGTCAACTTCGTGCAGGACGCGATGGCCGGCACCACGCGCATCCAGGCCGGGACGGCGGCGATCTCGCAGCTCGATAGCGGCGATGTGTCGCTGAACGGCGGCTTCGGCTGCGCGTTCGCGAACCTCGGCATCAGCTTCTTCCTCGGCACGCTCACCGACACGTTCGCGGGCGCGATCTCCGACGCGGTCAACGAGCAGACCTGCAAGGCCTGCCCGTCGGGCAACGTCGCCGAGTGCGGCTCCTTCGCGACGGCGTGCACCGACAACGTGTGCATGAAGGACGCGGACACGTGCCTCCAGGAGCTCGGCGTCACCGGTCGGCTCGCCGGCTCGGGCCTCCTGCCCGGCGGCGCCGGCGCGCTCGACCTCTACGAGGTGCTCGGCGGCTACGCGACGACGAACAACAACGGCCTCGCGCTCGGCATGCTCGGCGGCATGTTGCCCGGCGGCACGGCGCGCGACCGCTGCGGCCCGCCGGCGACGGCGCCGGCCGACGTCACCATCCCGCAGTCGACGTACTTCCAGGGCAACACGCGGCCGGACACCGGCGCGCCCTTCGACGTCGGCATCGGCGTCCACAAGCACCAGCTCGATCAGTTCGCCTACGCGGGCTACGAGGGCGGGCTCCTGTGCATGACGATCGGCCACTCGACGGTCGACCTGCTCACGACCGACACGTTCGCGCTCTTCCTCCAGTCCTTGCCCAACCTCGCCGGCGGCTCGCGCCCGCTCGCGCTCGGGCTGCGACCGCAGAGTCCGCCGACGATCGTGCTCGGCGAGAACACGTTCGTCGACGACGGCAACGGCAACATGGTCGTCGACGAGCCGCTCCTCGATCTCTCGTTCCAGCAGCTCGAGATCGACTTCTTCGCGCAGATCGAGGACCAGTACATCCGCATCTTCACGCTCGTCGCCGACGTGCACCTGCCGATCGGCCTCGAGGTCGGCGCCACCGGCGAGCTCACGCCGGTGCTCGGCCAGGTCGAGAACGCGTTCTCCAACCTGAGCGTCAAGAACAGCGAGCCGCTCGTCGAGACGCCGGCGCAGCTCGCCGCGATCTTCCCGATGATCCTCGACCTCGCGCTGCCGCAGCTCATCGGCGGGCTCGGCGCGTTCCAGGTGCCGGAGCTCGTCGGCCTGCAGATCGACGTCACCGCGATCACCGCCGTCGACAACAAGGCCTTCCTCGCGATCTACGGCGAGCTCTCGCCCGTCGGCGCGATGGCGCGGCCCGGGCGCGTCGAGACGACCGCGGTCATCCTCGCGCAGGACCTCCCGGGCACCGACACCTTCGACGACCCCGAGCGGTGGACGAAGGCGCGCCGCCCGCGGTTCGAGCTGGCGCTCGGCGGCAGCGACGACGACCTCGAGTGGTCGGTGCGCGTCGGCAACGGCACGTGGTCGGGGTGGAGCGCGGCGCCGCGGCGCACGCTGTCGTCGAACCTCTTCTGGCTCCAGGGCAAGCACCAGGTCGAGGTGCGAGCGCGCCGGCGCGGCGAGCCGCGCAGCGCCGACCTCACGCCGGTGGTGCTCGAGCCGGTGATCGACACGATGGCGCCGGTGCCGGCGCTCGAGACCGACGGCTCGACCGTGCGCATCCTCGGGACCGACGCGGTCTCGGGTGACAAGCTCACCGCGCGCTGGCGCCTGCGCAAGGGCGCGTGGCACGACGTCGAGCTGCCGGTCGAGGTGAAGCTCGGCAAGGCCGAGCCGATCGAGCTCGAGGTCGAGGTGTACGACGAGGCCGGCAACATGGCGCCGACCCGCGGCTCGCAGGCGGTCTACCGCGCCGACTTCCACGGCGCGCCCGGCGAGAGCGGCTGCAGCTGCGGCGCCTCGGGCGACCCGCGCGGCGCCGCGATCCTGTTCGTCCTCGTCGCGCTGGCGCTCCTGCGTCCCCGGAGCCGGCGGCGATGGGGGACGCGGCTCGCCGTGCTGCTCGTCGGCGCCGTCCTGCCGGCGTGCAGCTGCGGCAACGACAAGCCCTGCGGCGACATCGAGTGCCAGCCGGGCGAGGTGGCGCAGGGACCGATCGGCCGGTGGAACGCGATCGCGGGCGACGGCTCGCGCACGGTGATCACCACGTACGACGTGACGCTCGGCGACCTCGTGCTCGCCGACGTGAGCGCGAGCGGCGAGCTCAGCTACCGCGTGCTCGACGGCGTGCCCGACGAGACGCCGCTCTACGACCCGGGCGGCTACCGCGGCGGCATCGAGACGCCGGGGCCGAACGTCGGCGCCTGGACCTCGGTCGGGCTCGCCGGCGGCCTCGTGCGCGCGGCCTACCAGGACCGCGACCGCAACGCGCTGCGCTTCGTCGTCGAGACCCAGCGCGATCGCTTCGCGGCCCACGACGTCGACGTCCCCGACGGCGACGAGGTCATCGGCCTGCACACGTCGATGGTCGTCGGCTCGGCGCCGGCGGTCGCCTACGTCGTGACCGGCGTGGTCGCCCCCGACGGCACGCGCCACACCGAGCTGCGGCTCGCGCGCGCCTCGTCGGCGCAGCCCAACAACCCCGGCGACTGGAACATCGCGACGCTCGCGTCGGCGCCGGCGAGCTGCGGCGGCAAGTGCGGCAGCCAGGCCTGTGTGGTGCCGGCGGCGGACGGCGACCCCGAGACGTGCGTGTCGCCGTCGGGGACCTGCACCCCCGAGTGCGCCGACACCGAGGTGTGCGTCGAGGGCGCGTGTCGCGAGGAGGTCCCCGACCCCAAGGTGGAGGACATCCCCGGCGGCACCGGCCTCTTCCCGACGCTCCTCCTCATGCCCGACGGGCGCATGGTCGTCGTGTTCTACGACCGCGTGCGCACCGCGCTCGTCGCGCTCACCGAGTCGGCGGCCGGCAGCGGCTCGTTCGCGGAGACCGTCCTCGACGGCGCCGACGGCGCCGACAAGGGCATGTGGGCGAGCGCGGCGGTCGACGCCTCCGGCACGATCCACATCGCCTACCAGGACGCGCTCGGCGACCAGCTCCTCTACACGACCCTCGGGTCGGCGCCGGGCACGCCGGTCGTCGTCGACGACGGCGTCCGCGAGGGCGATCGCACGCACTCGGTCGGCGCGGGCGCCGCGATCTGGCTCTCGAGCGGCACGCCGTACATCGCGTACCAGGACGCGGCGACCGCGAACCTCGTCGTCGCGTCGCTCTCGGGCACGACGTGGACGCACTCCGACATGGCGACCGGCGAGCTGCTCGACGGCTTCCACATCTCCGCGCTCGCCGGCGGCGGTCGCCTCGTGTGGGATCAGCTCGACAAGACGCATTCGCCCCCACACGTCTTGCAGACGCAGACCGCGCCGTAGCCGGGCTGAACCCGCATCGCGTTGCGCGCCGATCCGCGTGGTGGCACCGTGCGACCATGCTGTACGCGCTCGTCATCGCGATCGCGGTGCTGTGCGTGCAGGCGCTCGTCGCCGCCGCATGGCTCGGCTGGCGATGGGCACAGCGCGCGGCGGCGGCAGCGC
>JAIOII010000731.1 GCA_019912685.1 Kofleriaceae bacterium | reverse complement strand
GGCGACGATGTTGAACATCTCGTGCACGCCGTAACAAAGGTACACGTAGCTCACGCCCGGCGCCATCCTGGTGCGCGCGAAGGACATCGTGCGCTCGCCGCGCATCGGCGTCGACTACGCGGGGCCGTGGGCGGCGCGGCCGCTACGCTTCACGATCGCCGGGCACCCCGCGGTGTCGGGGAAGAAGCCGTAGTGCCGCGCGTGACCTTCCAGCCGTCGGGCACGACCGTCGAGTGCGCCGAGGGCACGACGCTCTTCGACGCGGGCGCGCGCGCCGCCGGCATCACGATCGAGACCGCGTGCGTCGGCAAGGGCACGTGCGGCCTCTGCCGCGTGAAGGTTCTCGCCGGCGCCGAGGCGCTCTCGCCGTACACCGACGAGGAGGAGAAGCACCTCGGCAACCTCTACCACCTGACCAAGGTCCGGCTCTCGTGCCGTGCCCGCGTCCACGGCGACGTCACTGTCGCGCTGGCGCCCCGTCCGGGGCGTTCTCGACCTCCTCGTACGTGAGGACGCCGGCGTCGAAGAACGGCTGGAAGTCGCGGACGTAGGCGCGCAGCGCCGAGACGTTCGCCGGCAGGATCGATTGCCACCGGTTCTTCCACGCGTGGGTGAAGTAGCGGTCGGCGTCGTGGATCATCATGAAGTCGCGGACCAGGCCGGGGATGTTCGCCGGATCGTCGGTGATGAACTCGCCGGCGCCGCGGGTGTCGAAGTCGGGCGGGATGATCTTCGCGAGGTCGTGGATCGTGTGGAGGCCCATCGTCTGGAGCTCGTCGAGCACGTCCTCCTGCGTGTCGTTGTAGCTCGCCTCGAACGTGCGCTCGTCGAGCTGGCGCGCGAAGCGCCACGCGAGGAACTGGGCCAGGCTCTCCTCGGTGATCGGGCCGTTGGGATAGCCGATCACGAGCCCCGCCGAGTCGGCGCTGTCGCCGGGGCGGTTCTCGATCGTCGGGAAGGTCTCGCTCTGGACGCCGCACGCGCCGAGCACGGCGAGCGCGAGGCCGAGGCCGAGGGCGACCGCGGCCGCGACCGCCGCCCGGGTGCTCACTTGAGCTTCACTCCGAACGATCGGGTGTGATCGGCGCGCACGTCGACGTCGATGGTACCGCTCTTGCCGGTCGCGGGATTGACGATCTTGAGCTTGTGCTTGCCCGCCGGCAGCGTGATCGCGCTCGCCGTCCCGGCCCCGACGGTGCCGAGCTCCTTCGCGCCGAGGTAGACCTTGCCCCACGTGGGGCCGCCCTCGTCCTCGACGACGAGCGTGATCGTGCCGGTCGGGGTCGGCGCCGGCTTGAGCGCGCGGAACACGCGGGCCTCCTCGCCGCCGATGAGCTCGACCGTCACCGTCTGCGGCACGAAGCCGGTCTTCGCCAGGCGGAGGCGCGCGTTCTTGCGTGGCCGCAGATCCTTCCGGTCGAGCGGCGTCGTGCCGATGACCTCGCCGTCGAGCTCGACGTCGACCTCGGTCGGCTCGGTCTCGACCGCGAGCCGCGCGCGCGCCGGCGTGAGCGTCAGGTGCAGCCGCAAGGTCTGCCCGGGCTCGACGCGCACCTGCTCGTCGACGTAGGGCTCGTACCCGGCGAGCTCGAGGCGGAGCGGCGCGGCGCCGGCGGCGACCTCGAGCGTGGCCGGCGTCGGTCCGATCGCGATCTCGCCGACCTTGCCGACGGCGCCGGGCGGGACGGTCTCGACGATCAGGATCGACGGGTCGACGGGCGGCGGGACGGCGGCGACGGCGGCGTCCTTCGACTCGGCGGCGGCGCCGGCTCGGTCGGGACCAGCGGCTCCCCGATCCCGGAAGACGAACAGGTACAGGGCGCCCGCGATGCCCGCGAGCACGAGCAGCGCGAGCGGCAGGAACCACGCCGGCCGCCCCCGCTGCGTGATGAGGGTCATCGACGCGCCCGGCGACGTGTCGGCGCGCGCCGCGGCCTGGCGGACGCCGGACGTCTCCAT
>JAIOII010000730.1 GCA_019912685.1 Kofleriaceae bacterium | reverse complement strand
CGGCGGGCCGCCGCCAGGCAGCGCCGCGCTTCCTGCTCATCCGTGATCTTCCGTTGCTCTCTCATCGATTCCTCCTCGGAACCGACGAGGCTCTCGGCCGCCCGCCGCGGTGTCATCCCGGCGTCGCTGATGGCTCACGTTCCGCCACCGCGACGTTGCACGTCCTCACGTACGAACGCCATTTCAGATCACCGTTGTCGTAGCCGGCCTGCTGCCGCAAGCGCTCGCCAGAGCGGCGAGCGTCACGATGTGAACCGGTGAACCGCGCATACGCAATCATCCAACGCACTCGATCCGGACGCCAGGCGCGGAACGCGCTTGCAGCGGCCGGTGGCGGGCGTAGCCTCGTGTCGGTGGTGCACTACGTCCTGCTCGGGGTCGCCGTTTGTGGCGGCGTCGCGTGCGTCGTCGTCGGGCTCGTGCTGGCCAACCCGCCCGAACGCGGCGGCGCCGAGACGGCGATGTACCACGCGCTCGGCGATGCCTACGGCGCGTTGATCGGCTGGGCGTTGATCGGCTTCGGCGGCCTGATGCTGGGCGGTGGAATGCTCGGTTCCTTCGTTCTGCTCCGGCGCGCGATCCGCACGAGGCGGGACGCGCGCACGGCGCCGCCGGGGCCGTCGCTGCCGGAGGCGCGCGCGCCCGATCAGCGGGCGGCGTGCGTCGCGATGACGTCGGCGACGCACATGGTGAGGCGCTTGGCGGTCGGGAGGTCGAGGAACTCGTTCGGGCCGTGCGCGTTCGAGCCCGGGCCGAGGACGCCGGTGATGAAGAACTGCGCCTCGGGGTAGCGCTGCCCGAGCATGTGCATGAAGGGGATCGAGCCGCCCTCGCCCATGAAGACGGGCGGCTTGCCGAAGTGCGCGGCGCTCGCGGCCTCGAGCGCGCCCTCGAGCCACGGCGCGAGCGCGGGCGCGTTCCAGCCGGCGTTGGCGCCGGCGGACTTGAAGGTGACCTTCGCGCCGTACGGCGGATCCTTCTCGAGGAGCGCCTTCACGCGCTCGCTCGCCGCCGCCGCGTCGAGGGTCGGCGGGACGCGCAGCGAGAGCTTGAGCGCCGTGTTCGGGCGCAGCACGTTGCCGCCGTCGGCCACCGACGGGATGCCGTCGGCGCCGGTGATCGCGAGCGCCGGGCGCCACGTGCGGTTGAGGGTCAGCTCGGCGAGGTCGTCGGCGATCGGCTTCACGCCGTCGCGCGTCGGGAACTTGTTCCACACCTCGGCGCCGAGCACCTCGGCGACGCGCGCCGCTTGCATCACGCGCTGGCGCGGGATCTCGACGAACAGGTCGTTCGGCTTGATCGCCCCCGTCGCCGCGTCCTCGAGCCGGTCGAGGAGCTGGCGGACCACGCGGAACGACGACGCGATGACGCCCGAGCCGTCGCCCGAGTGCACGCCTTCGCGCAACAAGCTCACCTCGAGCGTGCCGATCACGAGGCCGCGCAAGGACGTCGTGCACCACAGCTGCTCGTAGTTGCCGCACCCGGAGTCGAGGCACACGACGAGGCTCGGCGTGCCGATGCGTGGCGCGAGGTGCTCGATGTACGCCGGCAGATCGAAGCTGCCCGACTCCTCGCACGCCTCGATCAGGATCGCGCACCGCGCGTGCGGCCGCTGCTGCTCGCGCAGGAGCCGCAAGGACAGGAGGCTCGAGAAGATCGCGTAGCCGTCGTCGGCGCCGCCGCGGCCGTAGAGGCGCTCGCCGCGCATCACCGGCGTCCACGGCCCGAGCCCCTCGTCCCAGCCCGTCATCTCCGGCTGCTTGTCGAGGTGGCCGTACAACAAGACGGTGTCCCCGTCGCGCGCCGTCCCCGGCACGTCGATGAAGATGACCGGCGTGCGCTCGCCGAGCCGCACCACCTCGAGCGTCGCCCCGTCGGGCAGGTGCGCGCGCGCCCAGCCGGCGAGCAGGTCGACGGCCTTGTCCATGTGGCCGTGGGCCTTCCACTCCGGGTCGAACATCGGCGACTTGTTCGGGATCCGGATGTAGTCGGTCAGGGTCGGGACGATCGAGGCGGCGAAGATCTCCTCGACCTGCTTTTTGGCGGCGGCGGCGTCCAGGGTCATGATGGAGAGTCATAGTCCATTTCGGGCCCCCAGACCTACCCGGCCGGCAACGGCTACCTGCCTGAAATGTCGGGTGGCGCAGGCGGTGCCACCGGTCACAAACTGCGCCAGTATATTGATGACATGGCGACCCGGACGCCCTCGATTCGGATGTCTTCGGACGATCCCAAGAAGCCCGAGCGACCCGCGACCCGCGGCGAGACGGGCCTCGCGCTCGACGAGCGCACGCGGACCAAGAAGCCGCCCATGTACAAGGTGCTCCTCCACAACGACGACTACACCACCAAGGAGTTCGTGGTCTTCGTCCTCCAGTCGATCTTCCAGCGCAGCGAGTCCGACGCGGTTGCCATCATGAGCCACGTGCACAACCACGGGGTCGGCGTCGCCGGCGTCTACACGTTCGAGATCGCCGAGACCAAGGTCACCAAGACCGTCCAGCTCGCGCGCTCGCACGAGTACCCCTTGCAGCTCTCCATCGAGCCATCCGAGTAGCCATGCTGTCACCCGATCTCTCCGCCACCCTCCAGCGCGCCGTGTCGGACACCCGGCAGCGTCGCCACGAGTACCTCACGCTCGAGCACCTGCTCCTGGCGATGCTCGACGACCCGACCGCGACCGAGATCATGCGGAAGTGCGGCGGCGACGTCGACGCCCTGCGCGGCGAGCTCGAGACCTTCCTCACCGAGAGCGTCGAGCCGCTCCCCGAGGGCGAGGAGTCGGGCCCCGATCAGACGCTCGCCTTCCAGCGCGTGTTCCAGCGCGCGGCGATGCACGTCCAGGGCGCCGGCCGCGCCCAGATGACGACCGGCAACCTGCTCGTCGCCATGTTCCGCGAGCGCGACAGCTTCGCGGTCTACCTGCTCGAGAAGCAGGGCGTCTCGCGCTTCGACGTCATCAACTACATCTCGCACGGCGTCTCCAAGGTCGACCCGGGCTCGGGCATCGCGCCGCGCACCCGCGGCGTCGAGCAGGACGGCGAGGCCGGCGACGACCAGAAGCTCAAGAACCCGCTCGAGTCGTTCTGCGTCGACCTGTCGGCGCGCGCCGCCGCCGGGAAGATCGATCCGCTCATCGGCCGCGACGCCGAGCTCGAGCGCATGGTCCAGGTGCTCTGCCGCCGCCGCAAGAACAACCCGCTCCTCATCGGCGAGCCGGGCGTCGGCAAGACCGCGCTGGCCGAGGGCCTCGCGCTCCGCATCCACGAGAAGAAGGTGCCGGGGCCGCTGCTCGACAACCGGGTCTTCTCGCTCGACATGACCGCCGTGCTCGCCGGCACGCGCTTCCGCGGCGACTTCGAGGAGCGGCTCAAGGCCGTGGTCGAGGTCCTGACCGGCGATCCCAAGGCGATCCTCTTCATCGACGAGATCCACACGATCGTCGGCGCCGGCGCGACGTCGGGCGGCACGATGGACGCCGCCAACATCCTCAAGCCGGCGCTCTCGAACGGCGAGCTCCGCTGCATCGGCTCGACGACGTTCAAGGACTACCGGAACGCGTTCGAGCGCGACCGCGCGCTGTCGCGCCGCTTCCAGCGCATCGACGTCGGCGAGCCGACGGTGTCCGAGGCGATCGAGATCCTGAAGGGCCTGCGCTCGCGCTACGAGGACCACCACCAGGTCAAGTACACCGACGCCGCCATCGCGGCGGCGGCCGAGCTCTCGGCGCGCCACATCAGCAACTCGCACCTGCCCGACAAGGCGATCGACGTGATGGACGAGGCCGGCGCCCGCGCTCGCCTCATGCCCGAGGCCGACCGCCCCGACGAGATCCGCCCGCCGCTCATCGAGGAGGTCGTCGCCAAGATGGCGCGCATCCCGCCGAAGAGCGTGTCGACGAGCGATCGCGACAAGCTGGCGACGCTCGACGTCGACCTCCGGCGCGTCATCTTCGGCCAGGACCAGGCGATCGATCAGATCGTCACGGCGATCAAGCTGTCGCGCGCCGGCCTCGGCAACCCCGAGAAGCCGACCGGCAACTTCCTCTTCGCCGGCCCCACCGGCGTCGGCAAGACCGAGCTCGCCAAGCAGCTGGCCAAGACGATGGGCATCGAGTTCCTGCGCTTCGACATGTCGGAGTACATGGAGAAGCACACGGTGTCGCGCCTCATCGGCGCGCCGCCGGGCTACGTCGGCTTCGATCAGGGCGGCTTGCTCACCGACGCGATCAACAAGCACCCGCACTGCGTGCTGCTGCTCGACGAGATCGAGAAGGCGCACCCCGACCTGTTCAACATCCTGCTGCAGGTGATGGACCACGCGACCCTGACCGACAACAACGGTCGCAAGGCCGACTTCCGCTCGGTCATCCTCATCATGACGACCAACGCCGGTAGCCGCGAGATGGCGCAGACCAAGCTCGGCTTCGGCGGCGGCGCCGGCGGCGACTCCAAGGCCGGCAAGTCGGCGCTCGAGCGCATGTTCACGCCCGAGTTCCGCAACCGCCTCGACGCGACGATCTTCTTCGACGGGCTGCCGTTCGAGGTCATCAAGCGGGTCGCCCAGAAGTTCGTCGACGAGCTCGACGGGCAGCTGGCCGAGAAGCACGTGCAGCTCGAGGTGTCGCCGGCGGCGCTCGCCTGGTTCGCCGAGAAGGGCTACGACCGCGCGATGGGCGCGCGCCCGATGGGCCGCGTCGTCAGCGAGAACGTGAAGAAGCCGCTCGCCAACGAGATCCTCTTCGGCAAGCTGGTCCACGGCGGCACCGCCCGGATCGACGTGAAGGACGACGCGATCACGATCGAGTGCGAGGGCAATCCGCCCCCGGCCGACGACGCGAACTGACCCCGGCTGTGATACGACATCGGCAGGAGGTCGCTGATGGCCAAGGCCCCGCCGAAGAAGCTGCGCTGGGATCGTCTCGTGCTCGTGCTCGTCGTCCTCGGTGGCGCGGCGTTCGCCGGCTACTGGTTCGGGCTCAGGTAGCGTTCGCCCAGCGCTACGCGACGATGCGGCCGGCGATGCGCAGCGCGTTCGCCATGATCGTCAGCGTGAACGGCGCGCTGCCGGTCGACGGCAGCGCCGCGCCGTCGGCGACGTAGAGCCCGGGGTGCGCGAACGCCTGGCCGTCGGGGCCGACCACGCCGTCGGCGTCGGTCCGCGCCATGCGCGCCGTGCCCGCCTGCAGCGGCCAGTAGATGCCGTCGCGGGTGATGGGCGTGACGCGCGCGGTGTCGATGCGGGCGAGCACGCTGCCGCCGAGGTCGCCGAGGCGCGCGGACGCGGCGCCCGTGTGCGCGTGGGACGCCGCCTGGATCCGCGCGACGGGCAGGCCGTGCGTGTCGCGGGTCGCGTCGTCGAGGTCGACCCGGCAGTCGGCGTGCGGGACGGGCTCGGCGAAGGTCTCGCAGTCGATGCGGCGGGTCTCGAGGAAGCGCTCGCGGAGGCGCGCGACGAGCGCCGCGCCCCACAGCGGCGGCTGGCCGTCGCCTCGCGAGGCGGCCTGATCGGCGTCGAAGATCGGGTTCACGCCGGGCAGGTAGAAGACGAGCGTGCCGTCGCCGTGGCGGAGCGCGCGCTCGGCGAACGGGAAGTCGCGCTTGCCGCCGCGCGGACCGAAGACGGGGTGGGGCAGCGGCAGCTCGGCGGCGGTGACCGACTGCGCGCCGAGGAGGAGGTGGCGGCCGAGGTGCCCCGACGCCGTCGCCAGCCCCGAGACGAGCAGGAGGCGCGCGGTCTGGATCGCGCCGGCGGCGACGACGATCGCCTTGCCGCGGCTCTGGCGCTCGACGCCGCGCTCGTCGCGCC
>JAIOII010000729.1 GCA_019912685.1 Kofleriaceae bacterium | reverse complement strand
CGCCTCGCCGAGCTCGAGCGGGACCTCGCCGAGCGCGAGGCCCGCAAGCTCGCGGAGCTCGACCGCCGGATCGAGGCGCGCCAGCGCGAGCCGAACGGCAAGCGCAAGCGCAGGCGCGACCGCCAGCGGCGCGTCCCTCGGCCATGGAAGTACGCGGCCCCGGTGCTCGCGGTGATCGGGCTCGGCCTCGGCGCGCTGGCCTTCGCGATCGATCCGGACCGCGCGGAGGTGACGCGTGCCGCCAGCGAGGCGGGGATCCGGATCCTCCTCGCGGGCGGCGCGCTGGTCGTGTCGGTCGCGCTCGCGATGTGGCTGTCGCGGCCGCCGTTCGAGGCCGAGGACACTCACGACGGCGCGACGGCCCGGCACCCGACCTGGGCGATCGGCAAGGTCTCGTTCTGGGCGATCTTCGTCGGCGCGATGGTCGTGCTGCCGACGAGCTTCGCGCCACGCGTCGCGGCGATCGGCTTCGCCTACGTCGCCCTCGTCGGGCTCGGGCTCCTTGGCTGGTGCCTGCACCGCCATCGCCGCCGGCTGCGGCTCGCGCGGCTGCTCCTGGTCGCGCGCGATCGCACGGGTCGCGACGGGTACGGCCGGTTCGAGGCGATCGTCCAGTCGAACACCAAGCAGGTGGCCGGGCGCACGGTCGACTACGTGCAGAAGTCGAGGTCGTACCAGGAGACGGTGCGTGCACAGGACGGCACCTGGACGACGCGGACCGCGACCGACTACTGGCTCGAGGCCCGTCCGAGCTCGACCGGGCTCGGGCACCTCGTGCTCCGCAGCGACGACGAGACAGTGACGATCGGCGGCAAGCGCGCGCTGTGGGGCGCGCCGCTCGCGTGGCAGCCCACGAAGCAGGACACGCGCTTCCGGTCGGAGGCGCGGATCTCGGACGGCGACCACGTCGTCGTGCTCGGCCGCGTCGAGCTCGAAGACGAGCGCCCGATCATCCGCGCGAACGGGAAGGAGGCGCTGGTGATGTTCGGCGCGCGCGAGGCGCCCCGCCGGACGCTCGCGGTGCTGACGCTCAACTGGGTCGCCAACGCGACGCTGCTCGTCGGGATCTCTGCCGCGTGTCTCGGCTATGCGCTCCACCTCGTGACGCACTCCGCGCCGACGACGCCGGCTTCCGCGCCGTACCGCGGCCCCGCCGAGCAACCCTGAGGGTGCGTCCCTCAGGGTCGGAGCCCGCTCAGTGCGCCGGGGCGCTCTGCCACATCGCGACGGTCATCGGGATGACGCAGTCGACGAAGGCCTGGCATCCGTCGGCGGCGAGGCACTGGGTGGCCTGGCCCATCATGCCCTCGACCTGCTCGGGCGGCATGCTGGCGAGGACGCCGTCGCAGGTCGCGCCGATCGACGCGTCGGTCGAGTCGCTGGCCCACTCGGTCTGCGCGGTGGACAGGAGCGCGTCGCGGCCGCCGGGCTCCGCCGCCTTCGCCGCGATGCCGGCCGGGATGTCGTTCGCGATGCGGGCGTCGACGAGCGCCGGCAGGTAGAGGTCCGTGCACTCGCGCTGGCGCTCGAACATGGCGACGCAGGTGTCGCGCGGCGTGGCGGAGGCGGCGGCGGGGTTGCCTTGCGCGCCCGCGGCCGTGGTGTCGGACGTGGCCGGCTTGTCGGCGCCGCCGCAGGCGGCGGCGCCGGCGACGAGCGCGAGGAGGAGAGACGACAGGATCGTGCGGGACATGGGGCTCCTTCGAGAGTGCGGGAGAGAGTACAGGTTCAGGTTCAGGGCTCGAGCTCGGAGCGCGGCGTCCGCCGCAGCCCGAACGCGATCAGGATCCAGGTGACGCTGAGGATCGACAGGCCGAGCACCGCGGGGGTGAGCGCCTCGCCGAGGCCGATCATGACCCGGGGCAGCACCGGGTAGTCGTCGACATGGCGGCCGACCTTCCACATCACCGCCATCACGTTGGAGGCGACGCCGGAGCTCACCGCGAACACCTGCGCCCAGGTCAGCGCGCGCAGGAGCGCGAGCCGGCGGGCGTCGGCGGCGATCGCGAACCGGACACCGAGGTAGAGCATCGGGATCGAGAGCGCCAGGACGATCCAGATCGGGTACCCGCCGGCTCGGATGAAATCGACCATCGCCGGGTGAACGCGGCCGCCCGGGCCGCGTGACAGAGAAATCGACACGGTCGTTTTCTTGTCACGCGCGCCGCCGTGGGGCGTTGTGCGGGGGTGGAATCGCGCGCGGAGGCCGACCGGGCCGAGGACGAGCGCTGGCTCGCCGGGCTCCTGCGCGGCGAGCCGGCGGCGTTCGACGGGGTGTTCGCGGCGTACCGCGGCCGCGTGTTCGGCTACCTCGCCCGGATGACCGGGCGCCGCGATGTCGCCGAGGACCTGACGCAGGAGGTGTTCCTGCGCCTGGCCAGGTCCGCGCGCGGGCTGCGCCCCGACACCCGGCTGCGCGCGTGGCTGTTCACCGTCGCGCACAACGTGATGATCAGCCACGCGCGGGCGCAGCAGGTCACGTTCGCGCTCGCGGCCGAGCTCGCCCAGCGCCCGGCGGCGCCCGGGCCGACGCCGTTCGAGGCGGTGGCCGAGAGCGCGACCCAGCACCGCATCGAGCGCGCGCTGGGCCAGCTGCCGGTCGGCTATCGCGAGGTGATCCTCCTGGTCGCGATCGAGGGCCTGTCCCCCACCGACGCCGCCGCCGCGCTCGGCCTGACCCCCGAGGCGGTGCGCCAGCGGCTGTCGCGCGCCCGCGCCATGATTTCTCCCGCGGTCGATCCGGACGCCCGGCGCGACGCGGGCACGCAAAGGAGTACGTCATGACCGACGACGAGCTGTGGACCTACCTGAGGGCCGAGGCGACCGTCGCCGACGTCGACACCGACGTCGCGGCGGCGATCCGAGCGCGCGCGCACGACCGGCTGCGCCACCCGCACCGCCCGCTGTCGACGACGATGCGGGCGACCGAGTCGATCGTCGTCACGTTCGCGGTGATCGCGCAGCTCACGTGGGCATGGCGCGTGGTGCTCGGCTGAACGCTGCGGGCCGGTCACATCAGCGCGGCCGATAGCCGCGGCGCAGGCTCCACTCGCCGGGCGGCGTGGGCTGGTCGTCGAGGATCGCGCGGAGCACGGCGGCGGTGCGCGCGTCGCTCGAGGCGGCGAGGTGCTCGAGCGC
>JAIOII010000728.1 GCA_019912685.1 Kofleriaceae bacterium | reverse complement strand
GTGGATCCGCACGGGCACGCGCGACGCTACGGCGTCGCCGGGGTCAGCAGGTACGCCGCCTCCGGCCTCGCGAAGCCCTTGAGCGCGACCTCGCCGAACGGCTCGACGGCGGCGGCGCCGTCGACGAGCTCGTGGGTGCGCGCGTCGATGAGGATGCGTCCGGGCGGGGCGAGCGGCTCGAGGCGCGCGGCGCGGTTCACCGGCAGGCCGACCACCGTGTAGTCGGCGCGGTGCTGCGCGCCGAACGTGCCGACGGTGGCGACGCCCGAGGCGACGCCGACGCGCACCTCGAACGGATCGATGCCGAGGCGCACGAGCTCGGGGCGCAGGTCGGCGGCGCGCGCCTGGATCGCGAGCGCGAGCGCCACGGCGCGACGCGCCTGGTCGCCCTCCCCGGTCGCGCGCGGCGCGCCGAACACGACCATGATCGCGTCGCCGATGAACTTGTCGATCGTGCCGCCGTGCGCGAAGGCGACCTGCGAGACCTCGTCGAACCAGCGGTTGAGCGCGGTGGCGAGCACGTCGGGCTCGAGGCGCTCGACGAGCGGCGTGAAGCCGCGGAGGTCGGCGAAGAGCACGCTGACCGGGCGGCGATCGCGGTGCGCGACCGGATCGGCTTCGGCGGCGAGGAGCTCGTCGACGAGCTGGGGCGCCATGTAGCGGCGGAGGCGGCCGGCGCGCTCGAGCGCGGTGACCTGGTCGCGCACGCGCTCCTCGAGGTTGGTGTTGAGCGAGCGCAGCTGGTGCTCGCTGACGCGGTAGCGATTGGCGGCGTACCCCGCGAGCACGAACACCGTGACCTCGGCGAGGCCGCGCAGCGCGACGAGGATGGCGGCCCGCCCGCCGTCGTCGAGCACGTAGTCGGGGAGCGGGCTGGTCTCGGGCAGCGCGCCGGCGATGCGCAGCGTGGCGAGCACGATGTCCCACGCGATCACGGCGCCGAGCGCCTGCAGCCCGAGGCGCCACCCGAAGAAGAGCCGGACCGCGCCGATCATCACGGTCGCGAAGCCGAAGTTGACCATCACGGCCATGCCGCCGACGAGCCACGTCCCGACCGTCGCCGTCCACGCGAGGCCGGCGATGACCGCGGTCATGTGCAGGCGGAGCTCGTCGATGCGCATCGGCGAGCGCAGCGCGGTGACGAGCGCGGTCAGCGCGACGGCGTGACCCGGCAGGTTGATCGCGAGGAAGACGTCGTACACGTCCAGGTCGCCCTCGGGACCGAGCGCCCAGCGGTTGGCGATGTTGCTCGCGACGAGGAGGAGGTCGAGGACGAGCACGAAGCCGAGGAAGCGGCGCAGCGCGTGCGGCTCGACGGGCTCGGGCACACCCGGGTCGATCAACGCGCGAAGGCGCCCCCACATCGGATCGATCCTACCCCGGCCCACTGAACAACCGGCCAGGCATTTCGGAGGAAACCGCGCGCCGCGGCTCCCGACAACGGCGCGCATGAGGTTCCCGGTCGAGATCGTGCTCGCGGTGCTGATCGGCGGCGGCTTCGCCGTCGTTGGGGGCTGGCTCATCTACCACGCGCTGAAGCCAGCGCCCCGACCGCCCGAGCCCGACCAGCTGGTCCCGCGAGCGCAGATCGTGCTCGGTGGACACAGCCCGCTCCGTGATCGCCGGCGCAGGAAGCGGCGCTTGATCGGAAGGATCGTCGGGTTCGCATTCGGGCTCGCGTCGCTCGGCGTCGGGCTGGTCGTCTTCGCCTTCTTCGCCGTGCTCCTGCTCTGGATGCACGGCTGAGCCGAAAATGTGGAGGCCCGCGCCGGCGTGGCACGGGCCTCCTACGTCTGTCGGGCGTGCGGCGTCAGGTCACCGAGGTGACGACGCCGGCGCCGATGGTGCGGCCGCCCTCGCGGACCGCGAAGCGGACGCCGGCCTCGAGGGCGATCGGGCGATCGAGGGTGAAGGTGACCTCGGCGCGGGCGCCGGGGAGCATCTCCACCCCGACGTCGAGGGTCGCGGTCACGTCGGTGGCGCCGACGAAGAGCTGCGGCCGGTAGCCGGTGCGGATCGCCTTGTGACGTCCGCCCTCCCGCGTGGGGATGAGGTAGAGCTCGGCGCGGCCGTCCTTGTGAGGACGGAGCGAGCCGGACGCCGCCAGCACCATGCCGCGGGAGATCTCGTCGCGCCGCACGCCGCGGAGCCGGAGGCCGACGTTCTCGCCGGCCTTGGCCTCGCGCTGCTCGCGGTGGAACGACTCGATGCCGGTCACGACCACGTCCTCGACGGCGCCGTCCTTGCGGCCGACGATCTCGACCTTCTCGCCCGTGCGCAACGTGCCGCGGGCGACGCGGCCGGTGACGACCGTGCCGATGCCGTCGATGGTGTGGACACCCTCGACGGCGATCAGGAACGGCGACGCCGTGTCACGCACCGGGTCCGGGATGGTGCGATCCATCGTCGCGACGAGCTCGTCGATCGCCGCGACCCACGGATCGTCCATCCTGCCGGCGGTGGCGGCCGCGAGCGCGCCGAGCGCCGAGCCGGTCACCACGGGCACGCCGGTGTAGCCGAAGCCACGGAGCAGCTCCTCGAGATCCAGGATCACCAGCGCCGCCAGCTCGGGGTCGGCGACGTCCATCTTGTTGACGAACACGACGAGGTGCTCGACCCCGACCTGACGTGCGAGCAAGACGTGCTCGCGGGTCTGGGCCTCGCTGCCCTGCGTGCCGTCGACGAGGAGGATCGCGCCGTCCATCTGCGACGCGCCGGTGATCATGTTCTTGACGTAGTCGGCGTGGCCCGGGCAGTCGACGTGCGCGTAGCGACGAACCGCCGACTCGTACTCGACGTGAGCCAGGTTGATCGTGACGCCGCGCGCCTTCTCCTCGGGAGCGCTGTCGATCTGTTCGAACGCCAGGGCCTCGCCGCCGTGGCGGCGCGCCATCACCTGCGTGATCGCGGCCGTCAGCGTGGTCTTGCCGTGGTCGACGTGACCGATGGTTCCGACGTTGACGATGAGCTTCTCCATGACACGTGTCCTGGTGGGCGGGCCACCCACCGCGAGAGTGAACCGCGTCGAGGGTGACGGGCCAGCGGAGCATCCGCGCGCCTCGGGCTCGACGCGGGCCCGAAACGACGCGGGCCCCGGGGCATCTGCCTCGGGGCCCATGGAAATCGGCGACTCGTCGCCGACTTACGCGTTGCCCAGCGCGCAGACGTCCGCCTCCGCGGCCCCGACCGGGCCGCGCGATGACGTTGAGTCTGACGACGAAGCGCGCACGAACATGTCGACGCACGAATGCCAGGTTTGGCCTGGGTCGTCAACGAGAATTCGTTGGCGCGGTCTCAGTCGACGCGGATGACGCGGACGGAGGTGAGGCGGTTGGCGGTGGGATCGGCGTCGACGGCGAGGAAGTGGCGGTCGATGCCGTCGAGGCGCATGGGCTCGGCGCCGCCGCCGCCGGAGACGTGGGCGGGGATGCCGGCGTTGTCGAAGCCGACGTAGGTGTGGAGGTGGCCGTAGAAGGTGACGTCGACGTGCGCGGCGGCGAGGCGGGCGAGGAGCGCCTGGGCCTCGCGGCGCGACGCGAAGGAGCCCATGCGGATGCCGACCGGATCGAGGAGCGGGTAGTGGGTCGCGAAGACGTGGATGTCGTTCGCGTGCTGGGCGAGCCAGCTGTCGAGGAGGGTGTGGACGGCGGGATCGACGGTGGCGGAGGCGGAGTCGACGAGGGAGAAGGCGACGCCGCGGAAGTCGAAGTGCACGGTGGCGCGGCCGAAGCGGCGGTACCAGCGGTCGACGTCGGCCCAGAGCTCGTGGTTGCCGATCGTCGAGTAGAACGGGATGTCGAGGGTGGTGAGCTGCTGCTCGAAGAGGGCGTACTCGTCCTCGCGGCCGCGGTGGACGATGTCGCCGGTCGAGACGACGAAGCGGAGGCCGGGCTCGGCGTCGATGGCGGCGAAGACCTCGTCGACGGTGGGGAGCGCGTCCTGGATGTCGCCCATGACGGCGAAGCGCCATGGCGAGAGGTCGTCGACGTCGGGCGGCGCGATGCGGAGCGTGGTGCGACCGGCGGGCAACGCGAGCTCCCACGCGCGCACGGTCGGGCGCGGGCCGCCGAGCGCGGTGACGGCGACGGCGGCGGTGTCGGCAGTGAGCGCGTGATCGGCGAGCGCGTTGCCGAGGGTGAGCGTGAACCGGCCGGCGGCGGCGGGGTCGACGTCGAGCGTGAGGTCGAGGACCGGCGCCTGCGCCCAGAGCTCGGCGGCGCCGGCGGAGAGCGAGCGAACGTGCGCGAGGCCGTCGGCGACGTCGATCGTGATGCCCTCGGCGGAGGCGCGGCCGATGTCGTCGTCGCGGAGCGCGCGGTCCTCACCGGGGCGCGTGCAGGCGGCGAGCGCGACGAGGAGCAGCGGACGGAGCGCGCGCGTCACGGGAGCTCCGGCAGGCGCACGTGCGCGGCGAGGGAGAGGACGTACGCGGAGCCGACGTCGATGCGCGCGCTCACGCCGTAGCGGCCGCGCCACGCGGTGGTGACGGCGCCGACGTAGCCGATGAAGCCGTTGTACGCGATCGGCGGCGTGAGGCCGCCGGCGAGCGTGTCGCGGCGGTGCTCGTAGTAGAGCTCGGTCTCGAGCGCGCGCGTCACGCCGTCGCCGAGGACGAAGCCCCAGCCGACGTGGGCGCTGAAGAGGCCGGAGGTGTCGGCGGCGCCGGCGGCCGTGTAGCGGATGCGCTCGGCGCCGAGGCCCGCCCCGATGGTCGCGAACGTGCCGCGCAGGGACGGGCCGATGTTCACGAGATCGAAGCGCGCGGAGACGCCGACCTCGCCGGTCGCGACGCGCACGCCCTGGTCGGCGCGGCGCTCCTCGGC
>JAIOII010000727.1 GCA_019912685.1 Kofleriaceae bacterium | reverse complement strand
GCGCGCGGCCGCGGCGGCCGAGCTGGAGCTTCATCGTCCACGCGCGCGCGACGTGCGGCACCGGCGCGGCGGCGAGCGCGCGTACGAACGGCTGCGAGAGCGTGGGCAGGTGGCGGCGCAGCGCGAGCGCGACGCCGAGGCCACCGGCGGCGAACGTCGCCTCGGTGAGCGGGTTGCAGAGGACGAGCGCGGAGACGTCGCGGGGGCGGCGCCGCGCGAAGGTGAGCGCGATCGCCGAGCCCATGCAGTTGCCGGCGAGCGCGACGGGCGCGAGCCGGTGCGCGTCGACGAACGCGGCGACGAGGTCGACGTGGCGCTCGAGCGAGACGCCGGTCGCCGGCCGCGTCGACGCGCCGAAGCCGGCGAGGTCGAGCGCGAAGACGTCGTGTCCGGCGGCGGCGAGCCGGGGCGCGACGTCCCGCCAGATGGCGTGCGAGGTGCCGCCGTTGTGGAGGAGGACGATCGGCGCCCCGGACCCACGCGAGCGCATGTAGGCGATCGTCGTTTCCCCGTGAGTCCAGCGATCTAGCCCGTTGGTAGACATCGTGTTTACCAAGGGAAACACGATGTATACCGACATGTCAACGGGGTATAGTTGGACCGTTGATGACAGCAGCCAAACCCCGCGGCGCCACAGGGGTTCAGATCGGCGAGGCGCAGGCCCGGGGCATGGTGATGCAGGGCGCGGCGATGGTCTTCTACCAGAAGGGGGCGAGGGCGGCGTCGGTCGAGGACATCCTGGCGGCGGCGCGCATCTCGCGCCGCACCTTCTACCGGCTCTACGAGAGCAAGGACGACGTCCTGCTCGCGCTCTACAAGGTCGGCACCGAGCGCCTGGTCGACGAGTGCGCGCGCGTGGCGCGCGAGCGCACGGATCCGATCCACGTCGTCGAGGGCTTCATCGACGCGCACCTGCGCAACGCGACGCAGCTCGGCCGCATGGTGTTCGTCCTCGGCGGCGAGGCCTCCCGCCAGGAGTCGATCCTGCACCCGGCGCGCATGGAGGCGCACGCCCGGCTCGTCGAGATCCTGACCGCGAAGACGCCGCCGCACGATCCGTGGCTCACGCGCGGCCTCTTGCTCGCGCTCGAGGGCGTGACGCGCATGATGCTCGAGGCGTGCGACGAGGGCCGGAAGGTCACGCCCGCCGCGGTCGCCCGCGTGCGCCGCGTGATGCTGCGGATGGCGACGGCGTCGATCGCCGGCGAGGGGCCGCAGGTCGCGCCGGTCCCGTTGCCGCCCGAGCAGCCGTAGCCGGCGACGTCCGGGGCGCCCGGGACGCCGCGATTCCGTCGAAGAGCAGGTCGAGCGCGAGCTCGGCGCGCTCCGCCGGCGGCGGCAGCCCGGGGAGCGGCAGGTACTGGAGGACCAGCGAGCCGAGCACGGCGACGGCGCCGGCGCTGAAGACCTTCATCACCGCCGGCACGTCGGCGCGCAGCTCGCCCGCCTGCTCGGCGCGCACGATCGCCTGGAGCACGAGCGGGATGTGGCCGCGCTGGAAGCGCTCGAACAGGCGCGTCCGCCGCGCCGACGACACCAGCGCGTCGCGCACGGCGATGCGCATGACGGCGCGCTCGGCGTCGTTGCCGCCGGCGAGGCGCGCCATGACGCGTCCGAGCTTGGGGCGCAGCGGGAGGTCGGCGGAGAGGATCGCGGCGATCTCGGGCAGGACGACCTCGTAGACGTCCTCGATCACGGCGAGGAAGAGCTCGTCCTTCGTCGGGAAGTAGTAGTAGATCATCCCGATCGTCGTCTTCGCCTTGCGCGCGATCGTCCGCAGCGAGACGGCGTCGACGCCGCCGTGATCGAACGCGTCGCGCGCGGCGACGACGATGCGGTGGCGGATGTCGGTGGCGGGGCGGGCCATGGTCAGTCGAGCTTCTTGCGGAAGCGGAGCGCCGAGACGGCGACGAGCACGCCGCAGATCGCGGCGAGCCAGCCGACCTCGGGGGCGAGATCGCTCCAGGTCGCGCCCTTGAGGACGATGCTGCGGATGATGCGCAGGAAGTGGGTGAGCGGGATGACCTGACCGAGCGCCTGCGCCGGCCCGGGCATGCCCTCGAAGGGGAACATGAAGCCGGAGAGGAGCAGGTTGGGCAGGAGGAAGAAGAACGACATCTGCATCGCCTGCTGCTGGGTGCGCGCGATCGTCGAGAAGAACAGCCCGAGCGCGAGGTTGGCGGCGATGAAGAGCGACGCGAGCCCGTAGAGCAGCTGCCACGAGCCGGCGAACGGCACCGAGAAGACGAGCGTGCCGATGACGAGGATGAGGGTCATCTGCACGTAGCCGATCGCGATGTACGGGATGATCTTGCCGACGATGAGCTCGAGCGATCGCACCGGCGACACGATGAGCTGCTCGAGCGTGCCGCGCTCGCGCTCGCGCGCGATGCCCATGGCGGTGAACATCACCATCGTCATCGTGAGGATCACGCCGACGAGGCCGGGCACGATGTAGACCGCCGTGCGGAGGTCGGGGTTGTACCAGGTCGAGGTCGCCATCTCGATCGGCTCGGGGCCGCCCTGCTTCCAGGTGAGGACGCGGAGCTCGGCCGACCACGACGCGACGACGCTGGCCGCGGTGTTGGTGGCGCTGGCGACGACCTGGGCGTCGGAGCCGTCGACGACGAGCTGGACCTGCGTCGGGCGGTGGCGCCCGAGGTCGCGGCCGAAGCCGGACGGCACGACGAGCGCGACGCGCGCGTCGCCGGAGCGGAAGCCGCGGCCGATGTCCTCGTAGCCGGTGGCGTGACCGACGACGTCGTAGAAGCCGGTGGCCTCGAGGCGGCGCACGAGATCGCGGCTCTGCGGGCTGCGGTCGGCGTCGTACACCATCGTGCGCATGTGGCGGACGTCGGTGTCGATCGCGTAGCCGAAGAGCAGGAGCTGGATGACCGGCAGCATGACCATCATCCCGATCGTCAGGCGGTCGCGCCGGAGCTGGAGCAGCTCCTTGCGCGCGATGACGCCGACGCGGCCGAGGCTGAGGCTCATGCCGCCTGCCTCTCGCCCTCGACGCGCACCATCGACACGAACGCGTCCTCGACGGAGACGCGCGCCGGCTGGCCGCGGAGGAGCGGACCGGCGACGTCGGCGGCGAGGGCGAGCGGGTCGACGCCGCGGGTGACGACGCGCAGGACGTGGCCGAACGGCTCGACGCCCTCGACGTCGGGATGCGCGCGCAGGCGGGCGGCGGCGGCGGCGGCGTCCCCGACCTCGATCTCGGCGGCGCGCAGACCGCGGCGCGCGACGATCTCGTCGGGGCGCCCCTCGTCGAGGACGCGACCCTGGAAGATGAAGGCGAGGCGGTGGCAGCGCTCGGCCTCGTCCATGTAGTGGGTGGTGACGAGGATCGTGGTGCCGCCGGCCGAGAGCCGGTGGATCTCGGTCCAGAAGGCGCGGCGGCTGACGGGGTCGACGCCGGCGGTGGGCTCGTCGAGGAAGAGCAGCGGCGGGCGGTGGATCGTCGCGGACGCGAGCGCGACCCGCTGCTTCCAGCCGCCCGACAGGGTGCCCGCGAGCTGGTGCCTGCGCTCGCCGAGCCCGGTCTGCTCGAGGACCTCGGCGACGCGCGCCTTGCGCTGGCGCCCGGGCACGCCGTAGATGCCGGCGTAGAAGCCGAGGTTCTCGATGACGGTGAGATCCTCGTAGAGGCTGAAGCGCTGGGTCATGTAGCCGATGCGCGCCTTGATCTCCTCGGGCTCGCGCGCGGCGTCGAAGCCGACGACCGACGCCCGGCCGCCCGACGGCGCGAGGATGCCGCAGAGCATCCGGATCGTGGTCGACTTGCCGGCGCCGTTGGGGCCGAGCACGCCGAAGATCTCGCCCTGGTCGACGCGCAGGTTGACGCGATCGACGGCGACGAGGTCGCCGAAGCGGCGCGACAGGTCGACCGTCTCGATGATCGGGCTCGTCGTCACCGCGGCGCTCCGTCGATGCGCGCGTAGGCCGGCAGCCCGGCGAAGAGGCGGCGCTCGGGATCGTCGAGGCGCACGCGCACGCGCATCATCAGGTTGGGGCGCTCGCGCGGGCTGTAGACGAAGCGCGGCGTGAACTCCGCGTGCGGGAACACGCGCTCGACCTTGCCGCCGACCTCGGCGGCGGCGCCCTCGAGCGCGAGCGCGACCGGCGCGCCGACGGTGATGGTCGCGGCGCGGCCGACCGGCACGAACACGTCGGCGTACGGCCGCCGGCGATCGATGATCGTGGCGACCGCGGCGCCGGCGCCGACGACCTCGCCGGGCTCGATGTACGTGTCGAGGACGGTCCCGGCGATCGACGCGCGCAGGACGCGCTTGTCGAGCCGCGAGTCCTCGAGCGCGAGCGCCTGCTCGGCGGAGGCGACCCGGGCCTGCGCGCGGGCGATCTCCTCGTCGCGGGCGCCGCTGGCGAGGGCGCGCACGCGC
>JAIOII010000726.1 GCA_019912685.1 Kofleriaceae bacterium | reverse complement strand
TCACCGGCACCCTGGCGATCGTCGGCGATCACGTGCAGCGGGCGCTGTAGACGATCAGCGCGCCGCTCGTCATCGCGGCGGCTGGCGCCGTCGCCGAGGATCTCGGCCACGCCGCGCGCGCGCTGGCGCGGTCGGCGACCCAGGAGCTCGTGCGTCGCGCCTTCCAGCCGCACGTGCACGCCGCGCTCGAGGCGATCGACAAGCTCGACCGCGCCGCCTTCGTGCGCGGGCTCTCGTCGGCGCCGGAGCTCGCGGCGGTGGCGGCGGCGTCGCAGGCGGTGCAGGAGGCCGTCGGGCTGCGCACGGCGGGGGTCACGGCCTGGGCGCTGTGAGGGTACTCTCGGCGGCATGGTGCCTCGCCCGCCGCTCGCGCTCACGTTCCTGCTCGGGGTCGCGTTCGTCGGGGCGCCGGCCGCGCGCGCGCACTTCGTGCTGAACGCCCCGGCGAGCCTGTCGCAGCAGGACGAGTTCGGATCGCCGCAGAAGAGCGCGCCGTGCGGCCTGTCCGACAGCCCCGGCGTCGTCGACGAGTCGACGCCGACGGGCGTGGTCACGACCGTGCAGAGCGGCTCGACGCTCACGATCTCGATCCGCGAGACGATCTTCCATCCCGGCCACTACCGCGTGGCGCTCGCGCAGGACCTGGCGTCCTTGCCCGCCGATCCGCCGGTGACGCCGGGCTCGACGGCGTGCGGCTCGACGGTGATCGATTCGGCGCCCGCGCTGCCCGTCCTCGCCGACGGCCAGCTCGTGCACACGACCTCGCTCGGCAACCGCGACATGACGTTCGACGTGCAGCTGCCCGCCGGCATGACGTGCACGATCTGCGTCCTCCAGGTGACGCAGTTCATGTCGAACCACGCCCTCAACAACCCCGGCGGCTGCTTCTATCACCACTGCGCGACGATCACGATCGCCAGCGACGTGCCGCCGCTCGACGCCGGCACCGACCCCGGCGACCCCGACGCCCCCGACGGCGGCTGCTGCGGCGCGACCGCCAGCCCGCATGGTTCCGCCGCGCGAGCCCAACACATCCCTGGAGGGTCGCGGCCTACGTGACTGCCGACGACTCACGTGGGTCGTCATCCGGTCGAGCCTGGGGCGCGAGCTCGCGCAATGCCGCGAGGATAAGGTCCTGAAGGCTCGGCGCGCGACCCACGTGGGTCGCCGCGCGCGCGATGGCGGCCGCCGCGTCGGTCGGTCGGAAGCCCAGGGTCGTCAGGGCGAGCTTCGCGTCCTTGCTGATGTCCGCGAACGGCGGCGCGCCGTAGGGGCGGCCGTCCCGATGTGTCACGCGCAAGGCGCCGGGCGCTCCTTCGATCCGGATGACGCCGTCATGGTGCTGCGTGTGGTGCAGCTCGCAAAGCGTCAACAGGTTGCGCGGATCGTGGTCGCCGCCGTCCTCCCAGTGGCGGATATGATGCACGTCTACCCACCGCGACATCCTGCACCCTGGCACGCAGCACCGATGATGGTCGCGCGCCAGGACCGCGCGACGGATATGCGGCGGGATCGTGCGCGACGCACGCAGCAACGAGCCCGCATCGCCGTCGACCGGGCCGAGCTCGACGGCGTCGCAGCGCATCCGTTCGATCGTCGCGGGCGGCAGCTCGACGGACCGGCCCGGCGTGTCCTGCCAGCCCCGCTTGCAGTCGTCGCAGACGACAATAGCGATCTGGTGCGGCGGAACGTTCGCCGGAACGGGTCCCTCGGCCGGCGCCGTGCCATCCACCGGCACCGCGCCCTCCGCCGGCACCGCGCCCTCCGCCGGCACGCCACCGAGCACCGCCCGGCACGCGACCGCCATGAACTCGGCGTCGCTCATCATCTGCCCCGTCTCGCGCTCGAGGTGCCGTCGCGCGTCGAGGAACAGCGCGTACGTCGCCGGGGGCAGCTCCATCCGCACGATCCTCGGCTCCAGGTCGGGGTCGGGGCGCTCGTTGGGATCGTCACCCTTCTTGCGCCCACGCATCGCCTCCTCCACCTCGCGCACGGTCAGGCCGTCGACGTACTCGAGCAGCGTCTGCTCGTTGTCCGGCGTCGCGATGCGGGTGATCTCGCGGACGACCGAGTAGGAGACCTCGCCACGCTCCCACGCCTCGGCGATCGCCGGCAGGCGCTCCAGCTCCTCGGCCACGCGCACGCGGTCTCGCCCCGTGTTCGGCGCATACCCGAGCACGCGCTCGATGTACTCCCCGAACGAGCCGTACCCGAGGTGCCGGTGGATCTCCGCCCGCTTCGCGAGCACGAGCAACCGTGCCTCCTCCACGTCGAGCGCCGCCCGCCGTGCCGCCAGCCGCCGCATGCGCTGATCGATCTCGCGCCACGAACGACCCATGTGGGTCGCGCCGCCGTCCGCGTCGCCGCCGCCGTTCTCGCCCGGAACCTGTCCACTCGCGTCGAACATCTCTCGTCCCTCCACTCGCGCCGCAGCATGGCTAATCGCGCAGCGCGTTCTCGTCAATCGGAAATCGAATGGAGAGATCCCTCTGCTGTTCGCACTGGACACATCGCATTCCAGAGCTAGGTTGCGCGCCGACCACAATCGACACGGAGGGAAGGATGAAGGGGAAGCACGTCGATCCGAGCACGCTCAGAGGGCAGCTGCTCGCGCAGATCCGGCGCAACATCGCGGAGCGCGGACATCACACGTACCTGATCGACGAGGGGACCTGCCCGCGGTTCGCGTACACGATCGGGCTCACGACCGTGCTCGGCGCCGAGCTGGTCTTCGCCGGCGGCGCGCTCTATGACTCGGCTCGGCTGGGGAAGATCTTCGACGAGATCGTCTATCAACGTCGCGCGGGCCGGACGCTTCGCGACGTGATCGACCTGGACGAGCTCGGAACGTTCACGGTGCGCAAGGCAAGCGCGAGCTGGACACGCCGGCTTCTCCTCGGAGCGCACGACTTCTACGGTCGCGAGGTCGCTGCCCAACAGATCGTTCCCGACGAGGACCACTGGACGATCGACGTGCCGGATATGTCGGTCCCATGGCGGCCGGCCAGGGCTCCGGTCTGGGCGTACCTCGACGGCGCGTGGAGCTTGCCCGTGCCGGAGACGGCGATCGTCGCGACCGATCTCGCGGCGCTCCGCGGCGCCCCCGTGACCAGCGCGAGCAGGCTCGACGAGGACTACTGGGAGCTGTTCGCGGGTCCGCCGGCCGAGGTCCCGAACGAGGACGTGCGCGGCGTCTCGCTGGCGACCTTCCTCGGGACCGACACGTCGCTCGACCGGATCATCGAGCTGCCGGTCGGAAGGGCCCTCTGGCGCCAGCATCGAGCCGACCCATGGCACGCTCGTGACGCGACGACATGACGACCGACCTGCGACAGGAAGCGCTCCAGCGCATCCGCCTGAATATCGCCCGGCACGGCCATCACGTGTATCTGGTGTCCGGTGGCGGGCCGATCCCGCGGTTCGCCTACACGATCGGCCTCTCCGAGACCGTCGGCGCGGAGCTCGTCTTCGCGGGTGGCGCGGCCTTCGTGAACGAAGAGCTGGTGCACATCGTCAACCGCATCGCCGAAGGGCGGCGATGCGATCGCGCGCTCGACGCGGTGTTCGCGCTCGACGCGCTGGGCACCTTCACGCTGCGCGCCGCCGACACGACCTGGGTCCGCGGGCTGCTGCTCGGCGCCACCGACTACTACGGCCGGGACGTTCGCGCCTTCCAGATCGTGCCCGACGACGAGCACCTCACGATCGACGTACCCGACATGCGCCACCGCTGGACGCCGGCGGCGGAGCCGGCCTGGCGCTGGCATCACGAGGCGTGGCGGTTCGCGATCCCATCCGACTCGATCGCGGCCACCACGATCGCAGCCCTGCAGGGCGAGCCCATCGTCGAGGCCACGCGTCGCGATGAAGCGCGGTGGGAGCTGCTGGCCGACGATGCCGCCGCCGTGAAGCCCGCGGACGTGCGCTTCGTGCCGCTCGGCATCTTCCTCGGCGTCGACGACGCGCTCGCGAGCATCGTCGAGCTCGCGCCCGAGGAAGGCCTCCGCCGCGACGGCCCCCGGGATCCCTGGCGGCGCTGGAACCCACCGCCGCCGGCGCCGTCGCTGCACGTCGCGGCGTTCATCTGCGGGCACGTCTTTCACCGCGAGCGGCCGGTGCTGCTGGTCAATCACGCACCCGACGGCGACTGGCAGCTGCTCTGCGGCGACGTTCACCACGACGGCCCTCGTCTCGTCGGGCTCTCGCACGTCATCGACGAGGACGAGTCGCTGCGCGCCATCCTCGATCTGCCCGAGGGCTGGGAGGCCGAGCGCGAGCTCGTGGGTGGCCCCTGGAAGCGCAGACCGTGGTCGAGCGAGGAGCACGCGACCTGGGCCGGCGAGGAGGACTGAGACCGACCGAAAACCGACCGGGGAGCCCGTTCCCGAGCTCCCCGGCGACCACAGCTCCGAGCTAATCGAACTAATCGGTACGAACCAACTGGCCGGCTCCTCAGCCCTGCGAGGCCGAGTGGCGGCGGATGAACGTCGGCACGTCGAGCTCGTTCTCGACCTCGTCGCCCAGGATGCCCTTCAGGCTCGGCCGCGGCGGCGTGCGGCGCGGCAGCGGCGCAGCCACGGCGCCGTCACC
>JAIOII010000725.1 GCA_019912685.1 Kofleriaceae bacterium | reverse complement strand
GCGTCGCGGGGCGCGTCGGCGACGCGCACCGTGCCGTCGCTGTCGAGCATCACGAGGCGCGGCGGCAGCGGGATCGAGTCGGCGGCGAGCACGCTCGCGTCCTCGACGCGCGCCACCTGATCGACGAGCGCCGGCGCGCGTTCGCGGGCACAGCTCGCCGCCGCGCCGAGCGCCGTGACCACCACGACGACGACGACGGTCGCCCTCACGCGTCGCCCGGCTTGTCGCCGCCGCCGACGCCGCCGATGCCGTACTTCTCGAGCTTGTAGTAGAGCGCGCTCGTCTTGATGCCGAGGAGGCGCGCGGTCTCGGTCTTCACGCCCCTCGCCTTCTCGTACGCCTTCACGATGAGCTGCCGCTCGAGGTCGTCGAGGATGTCGGGCAGGCTCATCTGGCGCGGCACGTCGAGGCGGTCCTCCTCGACGGCACCCGACGCGCACAGGAACGCCGGCAGCGCCGACACGCCGATCTCGGTGCCCTCGGCGAAGACGAGCGCCTGCTCGATCGCGTTCTCGAGCTCGCGCACGTTGCCCGGCCAGTGATACGCCATGAGCCGCCCGAGCGCGGCGTCGCCGACCGAGCGCACGCGCGGGTTGGTCCTGGGCCCGAGCTTGTCGACGAAGTGCTGGGCGAGGAGCGGGATGTCCTCGCGGCGCTCGCGCAGGGACGGCAGGCGCAGCGGCACGACGTGCAGACGGTAGTACAGATCCTGGCGAAAGCGGCCCGCGGCCACCTCGGCGTCGAGGTCCTTGTTGGTCGCCGACACGACGCGCACGTCGACCTTGATCGGGCGCTCGCCGCCCACGCGCTCGAACTCCTGCTCCTGCAGCGCGCGCAGGAGCTTGACCTGCATCGCCGGCGGCACGTCGCCGACCTCGTCGAGGAAGAGCGTCCCACCGTCGGCGAGCTCGAAGCGGCCGAGCTTCTGCTTGATCGCGCCGGTGAACGCGCCCTTCTCGTGGCCGAAGAGCTCGCTCTCGAGGAGCGTCTCGGTCAAGGCACCGCAGTTGACCTTGATGAACGGCCCGGTGTGGCGGCGCGACAGGCGATGGATGGCGCGCGCGACCAGCTCCTTGCCGGTGCCGCTCTCGCCGGCGACGAACACGGTCGTGTCGGAGACCGCGACCTTCTCGACCGCCTTGAGCACGCTCTTGATCTTCTCGCCGCCGCCGACGATCTCGGTGAAGCGGCCGGTCTGCTCGTCGCGCAGGTAGTCGTTCTCGGCCTCGAGCTTGGTCCGCGCCCGGCGCGCGGCGCACAGCTCGAGCGCGCGCTCGACCTTGAGCCGCACGACCTCGGGGGTGAACGGCTTGGTGAGGAAGTCGAACGCGCCGAGCTTCATCGCCTCGACCGCGGTCTCGACCGTGCCGAAGCCGGTGATGATCATGATCGGCACGGTCGGGTCGATCGCCGTCACCTGCTTGAGCACGTCGACGCCGCCGAGCCCGTCCATCTTGAGGTCGGTGATCACGAAGTCGAAGCGGCGCTGCTTCCACGCGTCGACGCCGGCCTGCCCCGACGCCGCGGCCACGACGTCGTGGCCCATCTTCTTGATCGTGTGCGTGAGCCCGTCGCGGACGGTCTCGTTGTCGTCGATGATGAGGATCGCGGCCATCAGGTGCCTTTGCCCGGCAGTTTCACACGAAAGGTGGTCTCGCCCGCGACCCCAGCGGCGAGCGATGTGAGCCGCCTCTCGGATCGGACGAGATCGGGGGCGCCCTCCGGGGCGCCGCCGACCGATCGATCACGGGGCCCGCCGTCTGCGGCGGGGCCCGTCGTGACCGACACCTCGCCGCCGTGGGCGCGCACGATCTCGCGGACGAACGCGAGGCCGAGGCCCGTGCCCTTCTCGCGCGTGGTGAAGAACGGCTGGAACAGGCGGCCGCTGGTCTCGGCCGTGATCACGGGGCCGCGGTTCCACACCGAGAGCTCGATGGCGCCGCCGTCGGCGCGCGCCGCCAGCCGCACGGCCTTGCCCCGCTCGCCGACCTCGGCGGCCGCCTGGATCGAGTTCTTGCCGAGGTTGAGGAGCGCGCGGCGGAGCTGGCCGGCGTCGGCCGCGAGCGCGAGCGGCGCC
>JAIOII010000724.1 GCA_019912685.1 Kofleriaceae bacterium | reverse complement strand
GCCGGCCGCCGACCAGTACGGCCTGGCGCGCACGCTCTGCGAGGTGCTCGGCGGCGGCGTGATGGCCGACCGCCGCGAGGAGGCGCTGGCCCAGCTGCCGCCGGCCCTGGCGGCGCTGCGCCCGATCCTCGAGCGCGGCCTCGAACGCCGCCATCGACGGATAGCGCGCCGCCGCGATCGATCTCGCGGGCACGGACGCGATCGTGCGCAAGGCGGAGCCGCGGCGTCCGCCCGATCCGTATCCGTGGAGCGCCGCGGCGCGCACGAGCGAGCGCCTCGGGCCGGATCTCGTGCGCGGCGACTTCCGGCTGCAGGAGCTCGCGGCGTGCGGACGGCTCGAGCCGGCGCGCGTCGCCAGCTTCCTCGACGGCGCCGGGCTCGCCGACCTCGGCTTCTCGATCTACGCGTCGAGCGCGCGCCTCGGCGAGCTCGCCGATCCCGATCTCCTGTCGCGCGTCGCCGAGGTGATCGTGCTGGTGCACGGCTCGTCGAGCTCGCGCAAGGCGTGGCGCCTGCTCGCGCCGGCGCTCTGCCGCGACAACGCGCTCGCGCTCGTGCTCGTGCCCGACTGCCACGGCTACGGCGAGACGCCGTTCGCGGCGGCGCGGCCCGCCAGGCAGCACCTCACGCTGCGCGCGATGGCCGAGAGCGTGCTCGGCCTGTGCCGTCTCCTCGGCCTCGTCGAGGTGCCGACCGTCCTCGTCGGGCACTCGATGGGCGCGATGGCCCTCCTCACGCTCGACGACAGCGACGTCGACGCGCAGGTCGCGCGCGTGCTCATCAACCCGCTGTACGTCGAGCACGACGCGCGCGTGCGCAACGGCATGCTCGCGCTGTCGCTCCTCACGCGCGCCACCGCGTCGATCCCGCCGCTGCGGCGGGCGCTCACGCACCGCGTCTGTCGCACCGGTCCCTCCGAGCAGCTCCTGCGCGAGGATCAGGACGAGATGATCGCGCTCTCGCTCGGGGTCACGCCGGGGGTCCTCGCCGGCGTGCTGGAGGCGCTGGCCCGCGTGCAGTACAAGCGCGGCCGCCAGCGTCGGGTCGCGCTGCTGTGCGGCGTCGACGATCCGTGGACCCGCGGCCCCGACCTCATCGAGCGCGCGACGCGCGACCTCGGCATCGATCCGGCGCACATCCACCTCCTCGCGTCCGGCGGGCACACGCCGCAGATCCCGATGTCGACGCACCCGGAGTGGACGGCGCGCAACATCGACGAGATCGGTCGCGTCGTGCAGGCCATGATCCTCACGGCGCACGAGCCGACGTCGACGCCGTCGATGACTGCAACATCTGTAGGGACGGGCACAACCCTCTGAGCGGAACCGCAGTTCCCACTCCCCGGAACCCGGAGAGTGGCGTGTCGAGTCGCCGCACCCGGTGCCGCGATCCGCAGCGTGTGAACCGGCAACTGCGCGAGGGCGCGAGCGGATCCGCTCGCTTCGCGGCTGGCACGTTCTTCGCTGAGACGACGCGTGCCATGCGGCGAGCCAGTACCGCGCCGATCTACGTCTCCAGGAACCACCTGGAAGGTTCGTTCACCGACGTCCCGCTGGACCGGATCCTCGACTCCTGTCACAAGCACCTGGTGACCGGCGAGATCCGCGTCTCGGTCTCCGACCTGAAGGGTGTGATCGAGCTGCGCGCCGGCGCGGTCGACCGCGCCGAGCTCGGCGACTGGAAGGGCGCGCGCGCGCTCGAGCAGATGCGCTCGCTGATCGACGGCTACTACGAGCTGACCCAGCGCCTGCCCGATCTGACCGGCGAGCTCGGCGGCAGCTCGATGCTCGAGGGCGACGTGACCGGCGTGCCGCTCATCGCGCTCATGCGCCACTGCGAGCACCACGCGCTCACCTGCACGATCACGGTGGTGTCGCGCTTCGACCGCGCGGTGATCGAGTACCACGCCGGCGACCTGCGCCGCGTCGAGCTCAACGGCTTCTACGACGACGACGCGATCGTGCAGGTCCTCGACTGGCCCGACGCGCGCTTCCGCGTGAGCGCGCCGCCGCTCGATCTCGACATCGAGGGCTGGCCCAAGGTCCGCCGCGACCCGACCCAGCCGTTCCAGATCGGCCCGCGCTTCGCGCGTGGCACCTCGCCCCAGCTACCGGTGCCCGTGACCCCGCCGGAGCCGCCTCCGCCTCCGCCTCCCGCGCGCCGCAGCCGTGGGCGCCGAAGCCGAAGCGCCCGCGCGTCGAGCGCTTCGAGCTGGTGATGAAGTCCTGCCTCGTGATCGCGCTCATCGCCGCGGCGGTGATGCTCGCGATCCTCGGCTTCCGCGGCCTCTGACGGCTCGCGCGCGGCCTACGCGGCGGCCTTCGCCTTCGCCGCGACCAGCGCCGTGAGATCGGCGACTGTCTTCAGCTTCTTGAGCTCGGCCTGATCGAGGCGGACGCCGAACTCCTCCTGGAGGTCGATCACGACCTCGACCATGGCGAACGACTCGGTCACGACGTCGGTGAGGAGCCGCTCGTCGGCGAGCTTGGCCAGCGGGAGCTGGAGGGTGTCGGAGATGCGGGTCTTGACGGTGGTGGGATCGATGGAGGGCATGAGGACGTCCTTGGTGTGAAGTGCGGCCTAGGCGGCCTTGAAGTGCTGGAGGGAAGCGACGATCTCGTCGTGCTCGGCGAGGGTCTTCTGGTAGACCTCGCGATCGGCGGCGGCGTAGCGGTCGATCGCCACCTTCACGGTGTCGGCGCCGTACTCGGGCTCCAGCTCGCGGAGCGCGCGGCTGACCCACTGGATGTGCCAGCCCTCGTCGTCCATGATCCGCTCGAGCGTGGTGCGGATCGGCGGCGCGAGCTCGTGGACCTTGAGGTGCGACGCGTAGCTGCCCGCGACGCGCTTCTCGAACGCGAGCGTCACGGCGAGCACCTCCATGAGGTTCGCCGGCGCGCCGCCGGCCTCGAGGTAGGCGTCCTGGTACGACGCGCTCACGCGCGCCGGGCGCACGCCGAGCGTGTCCATGCAGTCGCTCCACCACCGCGCGTGCTGGCTCTCGTCGGCGAAGTGGCGGGTGAGGTCGAACTGCACCCGCGGATCGCGGATCACGTTGGCCAGGCGGCCGAAGAACAGCGCGCCGCTGATCTCCGACGCGCGATAGAAGCTGAGCAACCAGCGCTCGGCGTCACCACGTAGCTGCGACATGTTCGTCCTCCGGGTCCAGGGCGACGCTCACGGATGCGTCGCCGGTGCGTAGCGAGAAGAGGCGGCTCTTGCGCGCGGCGTCACGCCCGCCACGCGTGAGGGTCGGGACGTCGACGCGGTACTCGGCGACGATCGCGTCGCCCTGGGCGGCGTCGGCCTTGAAGAGGGCCTCCTTGGCGGTCCAGAGCTGGAGCACCGAACCGTCGCGGTCGGCCGCGGGCAGCGTGTCGAGCCAGGCGCGCTCGCGGGCGTCGCAGAACACGCCGGCGAGGCCGCGGCGCACGGGGCGATCGAGCTCGACATCGACGCCGAGGCCGCGGGCCCGCGCGCCGCGGGGCAGGGCGACCGCCACGGCGACGC
>JAIOII010000723.1 GCA_019912685.1 Kofleriaceae bacterium | reverse complement strand
GCGCCGCCCTGCTCGGCCGCCCGTACGACATGGACGGCGTCGTCGTGCGCGGCGCCGGCCGCGGCAAGGGCCTGGGCGTCGCCACCGCCAACATCGCCACCGACGGCCCGCTCCTCGCGGCGCCCGGCATCTACGCGGTCGTCCTCGAGCGGCCCGGCGCCGACCCGCACCCGATGCCGGCGGTCGCCAGCCTCGGGACGAACCCGACCTTCACCGACGCGGGCACGCTCGTCCTCGAGGTCCACGTCCTCGACTTCGACGCCGACCTCTACGACGCGCGCGTGCGCGTGGGCTTCATCGAGCGCCTGCGCGACGAGGCGCGCTTCGACTCGGTCGACGCGCTCCTCGCCCAGATCCGAGCCGACATCGCGGCGGCCCGGGCGATCTTCGCAGCCGGCGCATCGGCCATGTCCTGACGCGGCCTCGGGGTTCGCGCCCGCGAAATCACCCACCCTCCCCCGGCGTTCTCGGCTATGTAGATCCGTGCGGTGTCACAGCCGCCTCGCATGCTGCCGACCCGAGGCCCCATGCGATCCAAGCTCAAGGATGATGTCATGACTGCTCGCCCCGTCCTCGAAGGTGCAATGACCGCGCTCGTCACGCCGATGCGCGACGGCAAGGTCGACTTCGACGCGTACACCAAGCTGGTCGAGTGGCAGATCGCGTCGGGCATCGACGCGCTGGTCGCCGTCGGCACGACCGGCGAGTCGGCGACGCTCGACTTCGACGAGCACATCGCCGTCATCGCGCACACCGTCAAGGTCGCCGCCGGCCGCGTGCCGGTGATCGCCGGCGCCGGCGGCAACGCGACGACCGAGGCGCTCGAGCTAACGCGCCGCTCCGCCGACGCCGGCGCCGACGCGCTCCTGCACGTGACGCCGTACTACAACCGCCCGAGCCAGGACGGCCTCTACCGTCACTTCGAGGCGATCGCGAAGAGCACGCGGCTGCCGATCATCCTCTACAACGTGCCGACGCGGACCGGCTGCGACCTCCTGCCCGACACCGTCGTGCGCCTCGCGGCGATCGACAACATCGTGGCGATCAAGGAGGCGACCGGCAACCTGGTGCGCGCGAGCGAGCTCGTCGCGCGCGTCGGCAACACGGTGAACGTCATCTCCGGCGACGACGCGACCACGTTCCCGCTCTACGCGATCGGCGGCAAGGGCGTCATCTCGGTGGTGTCGAACGTCGCGCCCGCGCGCATGGCCGAGATGTGGGACGCCGCGGTCGCCGGCAACTGGAGCCGTGCCCGCGAGATCCACTACCAGCTGCGCGTGCTCAACAACCTGCTCTTCGCCGAGCCGAGCCCGGCGCCGACCAAGGCGTGCCTGCACCTCATGGGTCGCATCGGCCCCGAGCTGCGCCCGCCGATCTATCCGGTGAGCGCCGGCCTCGCCGAGCAGCTGCGCGCCGAGCTGGCGGCGCAGGGCCTCCTGTGAGCCCAGGCTCGGTACCGGTCGCCATCCTCGGGCCCTCGGGGCGGATGGGACAGGCGCTCATCGCGGCGGCCGCCGCGCGCGACGACGTGCACGTCGCGGCCGCGCTCGATCGCGCGGACTCGCCCGCGCAGGGCACGGAGG
>JAIOII010000722.1 GCA_019912685.1 Kofleriaceae bacterium | reverse complement strand
GGGCTCGGTCGGCGGCGCCACGGTCGGCGCGGTCGGCGGCGTCACGGGCATGGTCGACACGCCCAGGCCGCCGAAGGTCGCCAAGGGCGCGGCGATCGTGCTCGGCATCGTCGCGGTCGGCGCGATCGGCGCGGTCGGCATCCACGGCATCGGCGCGATGTCGGCGGACGACGTCGAGTTCGACACCAAGTTCGGCCTCGGCCTCGGCCTCTCCGGCGTCGTCGTCGGCGGCACCGCGATCTACCTCTGGGGCCTCACCGCCGCCACCGCGGCGACCGCCTCCGCGCCGTGCCTCACGTTCAAGGGCACGACGATCACGCCGACCGTCTCCGGCGACGGCGGCGGCCTCGCCGCCTTCGGCCGCTTCTGATCAGCGCGCGAGCGCCTCGGCGGCGAGGGCGGCCAGCGGCAGCTCGTAATAGACGCAGTCGTACGCGATGCGGAAGGGGTCGAGCTCGCGCGCGCCGTTGACGACGCGGCTCTGCATGAGCGGCGCCGCCGCGCGCCAGCGGCCGCCGCCGGCCTTGACCAGCGCGCGGCCGACGAAGGCGCCGAGCTCGGGCAGGAACTGCGTCTCCACGAAGTCGCGCTTGTAGGCGGTCCGCGGGTGGAGCGTGCGCACGAGATCGACCTCGGTCGCGTAGATGCGGTCGAGCGCGGCGAGCGCGCCGAGATCGCCGGCGTAGACCTCGTCGACCGCCGGATGCTCGTCCTCGGCGTGGTAGTAGACGACGATCGCCTCGGCGGCGTCCTCCGGGTCGCGGTACGGGGCGCCCTGCACGTCGACGATCTCTCGCGCGGCCAGCTCGGCGTAGGAGGTCGGCGGCGCGAACATCTGCGCGTAGGCGACGTCGAAGAGCCGCGCCGCCTCCGCCCGGTCGCCGTCCTCGAGCCGCCGGCGCGCGAGCACGATCTCCGTCGGCGGGTCGTGCGCGTGGAACGAACGCGCGCCGGCGAGGACCGCCTCGAGCGTCCGGATCCCGGCGGCGCGATCGCCGGCGATCAGCTGGAACCGGCCCAGGTGATCGAGCAGCGTCGTCCGGTCGCCGGCCTCCGCGCCTGACTCGACGAGCGCGCGCTCGAGGAGCTCGATCGCCGCGCGCCGCAGCGCCGGCTCGGTCGGCCGCGCGTAGAAGAGGCTGCCGGCCTGGACCCAGAAGTACTGCGCCCTGCTGAAACCCTTGCGCGCGCGCCGGATCTTCGTGTCGAAGCGCGTGCGCGCTGCCTCGTCCCACGTGCGCGAGCGGAACCAGTCGCGATCGGACATCGCGTCCCGTCGCGCTACTTCTTGCCGTGGGCGTAGATCGCGAAGAACGCGCCCTGGGGATCCTGGCACTGCGCGATCACGTCGTCGCCCGGGATGGGCATCGGGCCGTTGAGCACCTTGCCGCCCGCGCGCTTGATGCGCTCGATCGTCTGGTCGACGTTGTCGACGGTGACGTAGTAGAGCCAGTGCGCCGGCATCCCCATCTGCCTGGCGACGTTCGACATGCCGCCCTTGGTCTTGCCGGTCTGGTCGGTGAACATGAAGTACGTACCCGCCGGTCCCATGTCCATCGAGTCGCGGTGCTTCCAGTCGAACAGCTGCGCGTAGAACTTCCACGCGCTCTCGTAGTCGGTCGTGTTGAGCTCCGCCCAGCTGAAGTGACCGGCCTTGTCGGCTGGTGCGCTGGCCTCGTCGCTCGGCGCGAGCAGCGCGAACGTGGCGCCCTGCGGATCGGCCAGCACGGCGAAGCGGCCGACCTTGGGGATGTCGGTCGGCGGAACGTACGTGCGCCCGCTGAGCTGCATCGCCTTGGCCACGGTCGCGTCGACGTCGGCGACCGTCGTGTACGCGATCCAGTGCGACGGCGCGCCCATCTGCTGCGCCTCCTCGGGCAGCGCCATCATGCCGCCGAGCGCGTCGCCGCCCATCGTCCACATCGTGTACGGCTGGCTCGGGTCGGCGTCCTCCCACTGCGTCGTCTTCCACCCGATCACCTCGCCGTAGAACGCCCTGGCGCCCTCCATGTCCGTCGTCATCAGATCGAACCAGACGTTCTGTCCTGTCGTCGTCATGATGTCACCCCTTCACGGCGCCGGCGGTCAATCCGCCGACCAGGTACTTCTGTAGCACGTAGAAGAGCACCATCACCGGCACGCTCGTGACGATCGCGCCCGCGGCGAAACGACCCCAGTCGGCCGAGAACTGGCCGACCGACGACTGCAGCAGCACCGGCAGCGTGTACTTCCCCTCGTCGGTGAGGAACGTCGACGCCATGATGAACTCGTTCCACGCGGTCATGAACGAGAACAGCGCGGTCACCGCGATGCCGGGGCGCGCAAGCGGCAGGACGATCGTGAAGAAGATGCGCGCGGGGCCGGCGCCGTCGACGCGCGCGGCCTCGAGGAGCTCGCGCGGCAGGCTGTCGAAGTAGCCCTTGAGCGTCCACACGCAGAACGGGATCGCCGTCGTCGAGTAGACGAGCACGAGGCCGGTCAGCGAGTTGAGCAGGTGCAGCTGGTCGAGCAGCACGTAGAGCGGCAGGATGAGCAAGGACGCCGGGAACATCTGCACGACGAGGAACGTGGTGAGCGCCGTGCGCCGGCCCGGGAAGCGGAAGCGCGAGAGCGCGTAGGCGGCGGTGCAGGCCAGGAAGATGCCGACCACCGTCGTGGCGAGCGCCACGGCGATCGACGCCAGCGCGTGCTGCGCGAACGACGCGCCGAGGAGGCCGTCGAAGTGCTGCAGCGTCACGTCCTCCGGCACCGGCGACGCCGAGAGCGCGAACTGGCGGCCGGGCTCGAACGCCTTCTTGACGACGAGGAGCACCGGATAGAGCACGGCCGCGGTCGCGACCGCGAGCGCCGCGTACACCGCGATCATCGCCACGGCGGAGGGCTTGCGGGTCACGCCGCCTCCTCCTTGCGCGTGGCGCGCGTGCCGAAGACCGTCCACAGGAGCAGGATGAGGAAGATGATCGTGCCCAGCGCCGCGGCCATGCCGTAGCGCTCGCCGCGCTCGAAGGCCCAGCGGTACGCGTCGGTGACGAGGATGTCCGTCGAGCCACCCGGCTTCCCGCCCGACACCAGGTAGATGACGTTGAACATGTTGAACGTCCAGATCGAGCCGAGGATCACCGCGGGCCCGAGCGCCGGGCGCAGGTGAGGCAGGGTGATCTGCGTCAGCCGCTGCCACGCGCTCGCGCCGTCGACCTCGGCGGCCTCGTAGAGGTCGCGCGGGATCGACTCGAGCGCGCCGAGCGCGACCACCATCATGAACGGGAAGCCGAGCCACGTGTTGGTCGCGACGTTGGCGGCGAACGCGGTCGACCACGACGAGAACCACGACACGCCGTCGAGGCCGACGCCGTCGAGCAGCGAGTTCACCGCGCCGTACTCGCCCTGGAACATGCCCTTCCAGATGAGCGCGGTGATGTAGTTCGGGATCGCCCACGGCACGATGAGCAGCACGCGGAACAGACCGCGCAGCCGCAGCCACGGCTGGCGCAGCGCGAGCGCGAGCGTCGTGCCGATGACGACGTGGAACATGACGTTCGCCCCGGTCCACAGGACGGTCACGCCGAGGATGAACCAGAAGTTGAGCGGATCGTCGAACGCGCGGCCGTCGCCCGACAGGATCTTCGCGAAGTTGTCGAGCCCGACGAACGTCCACGTCCCGTGGTGGTGGTCGTAGAAGCCGATCACGAGCCCGACCAGGAACGGCACGACGACGAGCACGGCCATCGCGACCGCCGCCGGGGTGAGGAACGACAGCGCGACCCGGTGCGCCGCGATCCCGGCGGCGAAGCGATCGGTCGCGCCGCGACCGTGCGCGTGGCCGACGCCGGCGGCGACGAGCGCGACCACGCCCGCGAGCACGACGCCACCCCACATCCACGCCGGCACCGTCAGCACGAGGAGCCCCGCGCCCACGCCGAGCCCGCCGCGTCCCGACAC
>JAIOII010000721.1 GCA_019912685.1 Kofleriaceae bacterium | reverse complement strand
GGTGCAGGCGTGGCGGCACACGCGCAGCGCCGTGGTCGTGGCGGCGGGCGGGCCGAACCATGCCGCGCAGGATCAGATCGAGCCGACGGTCGGCGTGACGCTGCCGGGCAAGTTCGCGTACGGCGCGCTCAGCAAGGACCTCGAGGACGAGCTGGTGCGCGTGTCGATCGACGACTGCGGCGCGTGGCGCTCGCTCGGCGACTTCGCCACCGACGACGACGGCCGCGTCGCCGTCCCGGTGCCGGCCGGCATCCTCACGTCGCCCGGCGTGCACGAGGTCCGCTACCAGGTGCTCGGCGACGGGAGCACGACGACGTCCTATGTCTGGGCGCTGCCGCGCGGCACGCGCCTGGCGCTCACCGACATCGACGGCACGATGACGCAGAGCGACGCCGAGCTGTTCCAGCAGATCTTCGACGGCTCGCACGTGCCGGTCGCGTACCCGGGCGCGGTCGAGCTCACGACCGCGCACGCCGCGAAGGGCCACGTCGTCTTCTACCTGACCGGCCGGCCCTACTGGCTCATACAGAAGAGTCGCGACTGGCTGAGCGACCTCGCCTTCTCGCGCGGCACGCTCCACGTCACCGACTCCAACAGCGAGGCCCTGCCGAGCGAGAGCGGCGTCGGCGCGTTCAAGCGCGACTACATCGCCGGCCTCCTCGCCAGGGGCTACGTGATCGACGCCGCCTACGGCAACGCGTCGACCGACATCTACGCGTACCTCGGCGCCGGCCTGCCCGCCGACGCCATCTGGATCATCGGCAAGTACGCCGGGCAACAAGGCACCCGCGCCGCGATCGACGGCTGGACCGAGCGCGTCGGCGAGGTCACCGCCCTCCCACCGGTCGAGCAGCCCTTCGCCTGGTAGCGAGGGCCGGTCGCGAGGAGTGGGGCCACGAGCGAAGCGAGGACCGGGGTAGCGCCCACGACGAAGCGACCGAGCGCGCGAAGCGCGCGAGCAGGCCCGAGCGAACGACAATGACCCGCGCTAACGATCCGGCCCGGCCGTCGCGCGGAACAGATCGGGGTCGATGCCGTGCTTCCTCAGCCAGCGGTAGACCTGGCGGCGATCGCGGTTGAAGAACACGGCGACGTCGGCGACCGAGCCGGCGAAGTGGCGCAGCGCCTTCTCCAGATCCTGCGCCGGCGGGTTCGCCTGCGTCGGATCGACGTCGAGGACGAGCGCCGAGGCGTCGACCGGCGGCAGCGTCACGCCGAGGCGGCTGAGGAGCGGCTCGGCGACGTTCGTCGGCATGTGGTCCACGGCGATGACGCCGGCCTGCTCCGCGCGCACGACCGACGCGCCGAGCACCTGCTCGAGCTGGCGCACGTTGTACGGCCAGTTGAAGAGGCAGAGCGCCTCGGCCGCGGCGGGTGACAGCGTCATCCCCGGCGCGTGCTGGGCCAGCCACGCCGTCGCCAGGCGCAGGATGTCGTCGCGGCGCGCGCGCAGCGGCGGCACGGTGATCTGCCAGCCAGCGAGGCGCGCGTGCAGGTCGCCGCGGAACTTGCCGCGCTCGACGGCGACGGTGAGGTCGCGGAGCGACGCGGCGACCTGCACGCG
>JAIOII010000720.1 GCA_019912685.1 Kofleriaceae bacterium | reverse complement strand
CGCCTCGAGGCGAGCTGGCGCGCCGGGCTGCTCGACGGCCCGTGGGTGGAGCGCCATCCCGACGGCGCCGTGGCCGTGTCGGGCGCGCACGCCGCGGGCCATCGTGTGGGTGTATGGCGGGTCTACACCGCCGACGGAACGCTCACGGAGAGCGTCGATCACGGCGACGGGCTGCCCGAGTGATCCCGAGGGCCAGCCGCGAGGAGTGGGGCCACGAGCGAAGCGAGGACCGGGGTAGCGCCCACGACGAAGCGGCCGAGCGCGACAGCGCGAGCTCTGTGGCCCGACCGACTGATGATGACCGTCGTCGCGACGTTGTTATTCCATCGACCGAAGAGGTGAAACCTCGCGACCTCCGGCGCGTTCTCTACAGCGAGATGACCTCCCGCGCCCGCCCCGTCCGCCCGCCGGGTCGGCGACGTTCTCGTCCCCCGGCCGTCCCCGCTCGCTCGCTCGACGAACCGATCGCGCGCGCCGTTCGTAACCTGCTCTGGGCACGCTCCGTAGGCGTCCCCGAGGTCGGGAGGCCCACGTCGATGCGCGCTTCACTGTCGTTCTGGACCAGCACGTCCGCCACCGCCGCCGAGTATCCGATGGCGGTCACCAGCCACCGCCTCGAGGTGCTCGGCTGGGACCGCTTCACGCGCCGCGTCTACGTCGTCGAGCACGCGGACGGACGCCCGACGCTGTTCGTCATCGCGACGAGCGGCGAGCACGCCGGCGCGATGCTGCCGCTGTCGGGTGACGAGCTGCGCATCGCGCGGCTGCGCGGCGAGCTCGCGTCGCTCGACGCGGCGCCCCGGCGCGGCTGGGAGCTCACGACGCGCGTCGTGCAGCGTCGCGGCCTGCGCCTCGCGTCGATGACGACGCCGGTGCGAAAGTTCGCGCTCGGCCTCTCGGTGACGCAGAAGCTCGGCGGGGTCCCGATCGCAGGAGGGCGGGCGACCGTGACTGCGTACTTGCGGCCTCGCGCTGTCATCGATCGCCTGTGGCAGGTGCCCGGCGAGCGCCTCGTCGTGGCCGTGGTCACGTACTGTGGGGTCCCGGCCGGTATCGGCTTCGACCGCCAGGTCGCAATCCTGGCGACACCTTCGCTCCATTGACGTAACCTGCCGGGCAGGAGCTGCGTATGACTCCCATGCCCCGCCTGCTGTCCGGCCTCCTCGCCGCTGGTCTCCTCGCCGCCCTCGGCGCGTGCGCCGGTGACGACGGCGGCGACACGACCGTCAACTGCGATCTCGAGGATCGCGACGACGAGTTCCTCGCGGGCATGCAGAAGGTCGGCGCCGGCGGCACCACGTTCACGCTGGTCTCCGCCACGCCCGCGCCGCCGGGACGCGACGACAACACGTGGGTGATCGAGATCGCGACGCCGTCGGGGCCGTTCTCGGGCAGCGTCGAGGTCATCCCGTTCATGCCCGATCACCGCCACGGCACCCCGATCGAGGTGATCGTCACGCCCGACGCGCAGACGCCGGGCCGCTACACCGCCGCGCCGATCAACCTCTGGATGCCGTCGCTCTGGGAGATCACGGTGCGCGCGACGCCCGCGGGCGGCGCCGCCGACTCGGCGGTGTTCCGGTTCTGCATTCCGGGCTGACGCTCACGGACACGGCGGGCCGTTCGGGCAGACGCACGCGTCGCCGCCGGCGGTCCACTCGAGCACGCTGCCCTCCACGAGGTGCGTCGGGATCTGCGGGCGCACGTCGAGCTCGAGGTGGCCGCTCGCCATCAGGTCCTCGACGAGCGCGTAGGGCACGGGGCGGATGAGCACGCGCGCGGTCACGCGCTGGATCTGCGCGAGGAGGCCGGGCACCGGGAAGCTGCGCTCGACGGCGTGATAGAAGTCCGGGTCCATCGGATCCGTGGTGACGGCCGGCGGCAGGAGCGTGCCGGGATGATCGATCGTCGCGACGCGCCAGAAGAGCTCGGTGGGCTGGCCGTCCGCGTCGCGCGCCGGCGTGCCGAGCGCCCACAGGTTGGGATCGCCGAGGTGCTCGGGATCCGTGTACGGCTCGTTCATCGGGATGACGCCGCTCGAGAACACGATCTGGTCCTGCGCGTCGTACGCGATGATCTCGGCCCACGCGCGGCGATCGGCGGTGGCGCCGGTCGGGAACATGTGGCCGGTGCCGATGTTGTCGAGGCGGTAGTCGATGCGGCCGGCGTCGGCCGGCAGCACGCACAGGCGCGGCAGGAGCGCGCCCTTCAGGTCGCGCGAGATCGCGGCGAGCTGCGCCTCGGTCTCCGGCCACGGCGTGAGCGCGACGTCGATCCCGGCGAACGTGTGCTCGCGCCGGCCGAACGGGCGCAGCGGGACGTCGAGGCCGGGGCCCTCGGCGATGACGTCGGTCGACACGACCATGTGGCACGACGCGCACGACACGTGCCGCCGCGGATCGGGCTGCGCGAAGATCGTCGTCTGCCACTCGGCGAACGTGCGCTCGAGGTGCACGCCGGCGGGCGTGATGATGTCGTGGCACGTGCCGCACATCGCCGAGCTGTCCTGGCTCTCGGCATCGACGAGCGGCGAGTACGCGGTCCGGTGCGCCGGGCTCTCGACGGCGTCGCGCAGGCCGCCGCGCATCGTCTGGTCCATCGCCAGGCGCAGCGGGTTGTTGTGCGTGCCGGTGATCTCGACGACGTTGTGGCACGTGTAGCAGCCGACGCCCTTGGCCCACTGCGGGACGTCGGCGAGGTTGAGGCCGTCGGTGGTGAGCCCGAGCTGCAGCGCGAGCGGCGCGTGGCACTGCACGCAGAAGCCGCCGAGCTCGCCGTTCGTCTCCTCCTGGCCGAGCTTGTTGAGCGCGAGGAAGACCGGATCGTCGGCGGCGTACGCGTGCATGCTCCCCGACCACTCGGTGAAGTGGTTGGGGTGGCACTGCTGGCAGGTCTCGGGCTTCATCAGCTCCTCGACCGGCAGCGGCTCGTCGCCGCACGCGACGAGCGCGGTCAGCGCGAGCGCGACGGCGAGCGCGGACGCCCTCACGGGCCCACCCCCGCGTCGATCGGCCCCGGCGCACCGGCGAGCACCCACCGGGTCAGCGCGCAGCGCTCGGAGTCGGGCAGGCTCGAGCCCCTGGGCATGCGCAACGCCGACGACGGCGTGTAGACGCGCTGGACGAGCTCGCTGCACGAAGCGTCGTCGACGATGACGTAGCCCTTCTCCGGGGCCGTGAGCGTCCGGTAGGCGACCTCCGACTCGTCGAGCCGCAGGCCGCCCTTCGCGCCGACGCCCTCGTGGCACGCGCCGCCGCCGGTGCCGCACTTCGGGCGCAGCGTGTTGGTGAAGACGTTCTCCCACGTCGGCGCGTAGAGCGGCGCGCACGCCGGATCGACGTCGACGCACTCCAGCTGATCGGGCCCGGAGCAGCCCAGCGACACGGTGAGCAGGGACAGAGCGAGGACAGCGCGCAGCAACCCGCGCAGGATAGCTCGCCTCGGCCGCGCTGCGGCCCTGGCCGCGCCTCACACGTGACCTGTGCCGCGCGAACCCGGGCACGCTACGACATTCCCCAGTCGGGCCGCCAGCTCGCGATACCTCGCATGCCCTGCGTCGTGGAGCTCGCGCTGCGCGGGATCGGGGGCGAGCGTCTCGGCGGGGCCGGGCAGCGCGGCGGACGCGGCGGCGAGATCGGCGTGCAGGCCGACGTCGACACGGCGCCCGTCGGCGCGGATCGCCGCCCAGGCCCGCGAGCGCGCGCCGCCGCCGAGGAGGCGGAGCGACGCGAGCGGGACACCGAGCGCGGCGATGCGCTC
>JAIOII010000069.1 GCA_019912685.1 Kofleriaceae bacterium | reverse complement strand
GGTCGACGCGGCCGAGCCCGACGTGACCGGCGTCGACCTCATCCCGCCGCCGGCGTCGGTGGTCCCCAACGTCACCGAGTCGAACACGGCGATCCTGATGTTCGCCGAGCGCGCGGGCCTGACGCTGGGCGCGCCCGCGCCCGTCGACCTCCACGTGCCCGCGCCCTACGCCGCCGCGCCCGGCGCGCTGGCGTCGATCCCGGCGGGCACCACCGTCGACGTCCACTTCGTCCACTTCGATCCCGTGGGCGCCGGCGGGGTCGTGAACCGACTCGCGACCATCGAGATGCCACGCGAGATCCTGGGCGTGATCGTCACGACCTCGACGCTCCAGGCGACCGACGCGACCCTGGGCCTCGCGGCCGTCACCTACCCGGCCGCGGGCACGCACCCGGATCGCCAGCTCGAGCTGAACGGCGAGGACCTCATCGACATCGGCACCGACCGGCGCACGATCACGCTCGATCTGACGACGAGCACGTCGGCGGACCAGCTCCGCATCATCACGCTGGCCGCCGGCGCGGCGCCGCGCATCACGTCCGACACCGCCGCGGTCGGCGCGGCGCCCGCGAGCGTGGTGACCGGCGCGGCCGAGAGCAACACGGCCTTCACCGTGTTCGTCGAACGCGCCGGCGCGCTCGCCGTCGACGTCGCGGTCGACACCACCGCGCCGGGCACGTACACGGCGAACGCCCAGCTCGCCGGCGGCACCATCGCCGCGGGCACCCGCGTGACCTCGTACCTCGTCCACCTCGACTCCGTCGGCGGGACGCTCATCTATCGCCGGGGCACGATCACGTTCCAGGGCCCGATCCTCGGCGTCGCGCTGCGAACGGCGACCCTCGACGCGAGCGACGCCGCCTGCGGCAGTTCGACGACCACCTACCCGGTCGGCGACGCCACCCGCGAGGTCGAGCTCGGCGCCTCCGAGTCGCTGCTCTGGTCCGGCGACGGTCGCTCGCTCCGCTTCGACCTCGGGGTCAACACCGGCGCCGATCAGCTCCGCGTCCTCGTCGCCGAGTAGCGTCAGAAGCCGGCGGCGACGAACACGAGGAGGAGCCCGGTGCCCATCGCGAGGACGATGATCGCGTCGAGCACGCGGCCGTAGCTCTGGAGGCGCGCGGCCAGCGGCGCGCGCCGCGTGTGCTCCTCCGCCGGCAGGCCGACCGCGCCCGCGGTGCGCCGCATCGCCTCGAAGCGGTCCCAGTCGCGGCGCGAGAGGAACCAGGTGGAGCCGCGCCGCGGCCGCAAGGCGATCGCGTCGTCGAACAGCTCGACCTTCACGATGCGATCGCGATCCATGCGCACGGTCCAGCGGCCCCAGCCCCAGCTCACGCCGTCGGCCGCGATCGTCACCTGCGCGCGCCGCACCGCGACGCCGAGCGTGCCGAGCGCGATCATCGTCAGCGCGCCGACGAAGCACGTCGACGCCTGCGGCGCCTCGGGCCGGTGCACCGCCAGCCCGATCGCGATCGCGCCCAGCACCAGCGTCACGCGCAGCCCGAGCTCGGCGAGCCGGCGCGGACCGCGTCGCGCCGCGAACGTGCCGTGCGGCAGGAGCACCGCGAGGCCGAGGCCCGGCGGCGTGTCGATCGCGCTCACTCCTCGAGCCCCGCGAGCGCCTCCTCGAGGCGCGCGACCACGTCGGCGATCTCGCTCTCCTCGAGGACCTTGCGGCCGTCGCGGGTGACGTAGAAGACGTCGGCGACCTTCTCGCCCTCGGTCGAGATCTTCGAGAGCGAGATGTCGAGGCCCGAGTCGGCGAGGGTCTGGGTGATCGCGAAGAGGACGCCGAGCCGGTCGCGGGTGAAGACCTCGATGATCGTCGCCTCCCCCGACTCGTCGTTGTCGACGCGGATCTCGGTCGCGACCGGCGGCGTCACGCGCGGCGGCAGCCCGGACGCCGGCCGGCGGCGCGCGATGAGCGCGGTCACGTCGGCATGCGACGGCGCGCCGTCCTCCACCAGCTCGTCCAGGTCGCCCTCGAGGCGCGCCCAGCGCCCGTCCTTCTCCGGGATCGCGGCGCCGACGAGATCGCGCACGTAGAACAGGTCGAGCGCGAGCCCGAGCGATCCCGCCCCGTCCGGCGTGTCGGCGTGGCCGGCGACGGCGCCAAG
>JAIOII010000068.1 GCA_019912685.1 Kofleriaceae bacterium | reverse complement strand
CCTGACCTGCGCGAGCTCGCGCAGGTCAGGAGGCGGGGCAGTCGTCACGGGTTCACAGGAGCACGAGGTCGTCGCGGTGAATGGCTTCGTCGAGGGATCTGTACCCCAGGGTCGCCTCGAAGTCCGATGAATGCAAGCCCCGGATCCGGCGCATGGCGGCCGCGTCGTACGCCGCCAGCCCCCGCGCCAGCTCGGTGCCGTCCGCCGCGACCACGCTCACGGTCTCCCCTGCATCGAATTCACCCTCGACCGCCGTGATCCCGCGCGGAAGCAGGCTCTTGCCGGCGTCGACCAGCGCGCGCCGCGCCCCTTCGTCGATGACCAGTCGCCCCGTCGGTCTGGGGCCATACGCGATCCAGTGCTTGCGCCGCGAGACCCGGGCGCTGGCGCTCGTTCCCGGCAGGAACACGGTCCCGCGATCGACGCCCGCGAGCACGTCGCACAGGACGCGAGGGTCGCGGCCGGGGGCGACCACGGCGGGGATGCCGAGGCGGGTGACCATCTTCGCCGACTGCACCTTCGACGCCATGCCGCCCGAGCCGACGCCGTCGCCCTTGCTCTGGCCGGCGACCGGCGCCGCCTCGCGCTCGACGTCGCGCACGACCGGGATGCGCTTGCCGCGCTCGTCCCACACGCCGTCGACGTCGGTGAGGATGACGAGCGCGTCGGCCGAGACGAGGCTCGACACCAGCGCCGCGAGCTGGTCGTTGTCGCCGAACTTGATCTCCTCGACGGCGACCGTGTCGTTCTCGTTGATGATCGGCACGACCTGCTGATCGAGGAGCGCGCGCAAGGTGAGCCGCGCCGAGAGGAAGCGGCGGCGATCACCGAGGTCGTCGTGGGTGAGCAGCACCTGGCCGATGACGACGTCGTGCGGCGCGAACGCGTGCTCCCAGTGCTGCATGAGCCGGCTCTGGCCGACGGCGGCGGCGGCCTGGAGCCGCGGCAGATCGTGCGGCCGCGCCTCGAGGCGCAGCGCGCGCACGCCCATCGCGATCGCGCCCGACGAGACGACGATGACCTCGACGCCGCGCTGGCGCAGCTCGACGACCTGATCGGCGATGGCGGCGGGGCGGCCCGCCGGGCTCTCGGCGAGGAGCCGGCTGCCGATCTTCACGACGACGCGGCGGGCGGCGACGAGCTCGCTGCGGTCGGGCGACGTGCTCGGCGCGCTCATCGCTCTTCGTTCGCCCCGGCGCGCGCGCGCCACAGCGCCTCGAAGCGCTCGATCGCCTGGTCGATGTACGGGTTGACCTCGGCGGTGAGCTGGAGCTCGATCGCGGCGACGGCGCGCGCGAGCGGGCCCTCGGTCTCGGCGAGCTCGTGCTCGACGATCGCGTCGACCTCGTCGACGGCCTCGGCCTCGGCGACGTCCTTGCCGCGATCGAGCAGCTTGCGCAGCCGTCCCCCCGACGCCTTGTCGGCGAGGAGGAGCGGCGCGCGCGCGGCGGCGCGGGCGGCCGACAGCGCGCCCTTGCGGAACGGTTCGAACGAGAGGCCGCCCGGCGTCTCCGCGAGCGCGCGGCGGATGAGCTCGCGCACCTCGAGCGCGCGCGCCCCGTCGAGGCCGAGCCCCGTGTGCATCCGCGCGCAGTAGTGATCGAACAGCGTGAGGGTCGCGAAGGTCGACGTCGCCGCCTGCGCGCGCCGGACCGCCGCCAGCGCGACGAGCATCCGCCGCCACGTCCGCGTCGCGAGACGACCGGCGAGCGCGGCGCCCGTCATCTCGTACCACGCCTTGGGCCGGGTCTTGCCGTGGACGAGGTTCTTCGTCGCGACCTCGTCGAGATCGATGTGGTACGCGCTCGCGATCCGCTTGTAGGCGCCGCCGAGCGTGGCCTCGAGCACCCACTCGTCGACGAACGGGATCGGGATGAGCCCGGCGGCGGCGGCGAGCAGCGAGCGTCCGACGGCGAGGCGGCGGTGCGCGCCGAGGTAGTCGCGGCGCAGGGTCAACGTCGTCACTTGTTGCTGCCCTTGCCGGCGCCCGCCGGCGGCGCGATGCCCTGGAGCAGGAAGTTGCGATCGTCGACCTCGCGCAGGCGCACCGGCGTGGCGACGATCTGATCGTCCTCGGGCCTGGCGACCGCCACGGTGCCCGGCGCCGTCGACTGCTGGATCGCGAGCCGCATGGTGAGGCGCTTGCCGTCGCGCACGAACGCGACCGTCGCGTCGATGCGCGCCTTGAGCGGCAGGCCGGTCGCGTCGTCGAGGACGACCTCGCCGGCCGCGGCCTCGACGGTGAGGCCCTCGCGCCACGCGTGCTGCGTCAGGG
>JAIOII010000719.1 GCA_019912685.1 Kofleriaceae bacterium | reverse complement strand
GCGCAGGGCGGCCGAGATCGCGGGCTGGGTCAGGTAGAGGCGGCCCGCCGCCGCGGTGACGCTGCCGCTGTCGGCGACGACCGCGAACACGCGCAGCAGGTTGAGGTCGAGGTCTCGTCCATAATGCTCGTTCATGGATTGCATACATCCTATTCACTGGTGTGATGAAAGGCCAGGGCGCAGAGTGAGCCCATGACGAACCCGACGACGACGACGACGACGAAGCACGAACGGATCGCCCTCGGCTGCATGGGCATGTCGCGCATGTACGGCGACGCCGACGAGGCCGAGAGCATCGCCACCATCCACGCCGCGCTCGAGCGCGGGGTCGAGCTCATCGACACCGGCGACTTCTACGGGCAGGGCCACAACGAGCTGCTCATCGGCCGGGCGCTGCGCGACCGCCGCGATCGGGCCCGGCTGTCCGTGAAGTTCGGCGCGCTGCGCGGACCGGACGGCGCGTGGCTCGGCGTCCAGGACAGCCGCCCCGCCGCGGTGAAGAACTTCCTCGCGTACAGCCTCGTGCGGCTCGGCGTCGATCACGTCGACGTCTACCGCCCCGCGCGCCTCGATCCGGCGGTGCCGATCGAGGACACGATCGGCGCCATCGCCGACCTCGTGAAGGCGGGCTACGTGCGCGCGATCGGCCTGTCCGAGGTCGGCCCGGAGACCGTCCGCCGGGCCCATGCCGTGCACCCGATCGCCGACCTCCAGATCGAGTACTCGCTGGTGAGCCGCGGGCCCGAGCGCGCGATCTTCCCGGTGCTCGACGAGCTCGGCATCGACCTGACCGCGTACGGCGTGCTCTCGCGCGGGCTGCTCACGGGGTCGGCGCCGCAGGGGCCGACCGACTTCCGCGCCTACATGCCCCGGTTCACCGGCGCCAACCGCGAGCGCAACCAGGCCCTCGTCGACGCGCTCGCGCGCCTGGCCGCCGCGCGCGGCACCACGCCGGCGGCGCTCGCCATCGCGTGGGCGATGGCGAAGAGCCCGCGCGTCATCCCGGTCGTCGGTGCGCGCACGCGCCGCCAGCTCGACGACGCGCTCGTCGCGCGCGACCTGCGGCTGACCGCGGACGACCTGGCGATGCTCGAGGCTGCCGTTCCCGCCGACGCGGTCGCCGGGACCCGCTACCCCGAGGCGATGCTCCGGCACATGGACAGCGAGCGCTGAGCTCGCGCGCGCCTACGGGCAGGCGCCGGCGCTGCTCCCGTAGTCGTACGGGAAGGCGTGGTCGACGTCGACGATGCCGCGGACGCCGGCGCACGACGCGAGCCCTTGCTCGATGAACCAGCCGTCGAGGAAGTCGACGAGATCGACGCCGCTCTCGCCGACCGATCGCAGGTTCGCGGTGGCCAGGTGGTCGGGCCACACCAGCAGGACGTGCCGGTGGCTGGCCGTCGAGACGAGATCGTCGTCGGCCGCGCCGCCGTCGGCGATGTCCCAGAGGATCTCGGTGACCGTGTCCTCGCTGATGTCGCTCGCGAGCGTGCTGCCCGCGGCCAGCGCGGTGACGGTCGCGTCGGCGTCGTAGCCCCAGCCGCCGCCGGCGTTCGAGTCCATGTAGTGCGGGCGGTCGCGCACGGCCATGGCGAAGTACGTCGAGCAGCCTTCGCTCCAGGCGAGGTTGGGATCGGTCGGCGAACCGTCGTGGGCGCCGCCCGGCGAGTCGCTGCGGCCGTAGACGTCCTCGACCCAGTGGCCGATCTCGTGGAGGATCACCGTGTCGTCGTAGCCGTCGTCGTCGGACGCGGCGCCGAGCAGGAAGATGCCGCCGTTCGAGTAGTACGTGCCGTTGTTGGAGCCGCGCGACCAGCGCGCGGTCAGGAGCTGGGGCGTCTGGTCCATCTGCAGGCGGATGACGTCCATCGCGAGCACGCCCTGGTCGAGGATGTTGAACGCCTCGGACGTGCCGGACGCGTCGGTGACGAGGACGTCCTGCTGCACCGGCGTCGCGGCCGCGAAGCTCCCGCCGCCGAACGCGTGCGTCTGGTTCTGCGTGCGGTTCACGCGGAACGGCCGCAGCGGCACCGTGCTGCGCGCGGTGACCATCACGTGCACGAGGTCCCCGGCGGTGGCGTCGTAGCGCAGGAGGTAGCTGCCGTCGTCGGCGGTGTGCGCCGTCGCCAGCACCATGCTGCCCTGATCGAGCACGATCGACACCTCCGCGCTGCGCGCCGGGAGCGTCTGGATCGGACCGAGGGCGCCGTCGGGCAGCGGCGGACGATCCTCGTAGCGCACCACGCCGTGGACGACGAAGGCGCCGGTCGGCGCGATGCACGCGTAGCCCTCGGTGTCGCCGGCGTAGCCGCACACCTCGCCGTTCGCGCTGCAGTCGGTCATCTGCGGGCCGCCGCCGACGCACTCGATCAGGTTGTTGCCCTGGCAGCGGCCGAGGGGACCGACGTCCGCGCACGGATCGACGGCGCACTCCGCGGGCTGGCCGGCGACCTCCGTGCAGCGCGTGCCGACGTCGCAGGTGATGGTCTCGACCACGTGACGATCGTCCTCGAAGCTGCAGCGCGTGAGGGTGTTCCCGCTGCACGTGCCGTCCTCGGTGACGCCGGCCTCGTCGCACGGGTCGATGCAGGCGTAGCGGTCACCGTCGAGCGTGCACGTGGCCAGGTCGCACGGCTCGGCCAGCGTCTCGTCGCCGGCGCAGGTCTCGAGGGTGTTGCCGTTGCAGCGGCCCTCGGCCGGCGCGTCGCACGGCTCCGCGAGCTCGCCGGCGAGGTTGTCGCCGCAGGCCGCGAGGAGGACCAGGAGCCAGGCCGTTCGTCCTGAGCGAGCGGAGCGAGTCGAAGGACGGGTTTCGATCATGGCCGCACCTCCGCCGCTTCCGTACCGTCCGGCAACCGGACGACGTGCACGGCCGGCGGTGGCGGCTCGGGCGCGCCGAGGCGGGCCGCTGCCGCCGCGCGCCGGCGGTGACCGCCGACGTCGACCACCGCGCTGCCGACGACGTGCTTGCCGCGGCCGGCGGCGACCACGACGAGCGTGCTCAGCG
>JAIOII010000067.1 GCA_019912685.1 Kofleriaceae bacterium | reverse complement strand
GGTACGGCTGGCCGGGCAACGTGCGCGAGCTCCAGAACGTGATCGAGCGCGGCGTGATCACGGCGATCGACGGACCGGCGGGGCTCGAGCGGGACAACATCGCGCGCGCCCTCGCGCGCACGGCTGGCAAGGTCTCCGGCGCCGGCGGCGCGGCCGAGCTGCTCGGCATGAACCCGTCGACGCTTGCGTCGCGCATCCGCGCCCTCGGACTGCGGCCGGCCGGGTAGGATGCGCGGCGATGACGTCCGCGCAGTCCTTCGATGATCTCGTGATCGGCGCCGGCATGGCCGGCCTGACCGTCGGCTCGCTCCTCGCCGCCGACGGCCGGCGCGTGCTCGTCGTCGACGCGCACGACACGCCGGGCGGCTACGCGCACACGTTCGCGATGGGGGCGTACCGGTTCTGCGCGCAGGTCCACTACATCTTCAGCTGCGGCGAGGGCGAGTCGGTGAACCAGCTCTTGCGGCGGCTCGACCTCCACGACGACGTGCGGTTCCACCGCCTCGATCCCGAGGGCTTCGATCACGTGGTCGTCGCCGGCGATCGCTATCGCATCCCCAACGGCCTCGAGAAGTACCGCGACCGCCTGGTGCGGCGCTTCCCCGAGCACGCGCGCCCGCTGTTCCGCTACTTCGACACGATCATGGCGATCGGCCGCGAGATGGATCGGTTGCCGCCGCGCATCGGCCTGCGCGAGCTGGTCACGGCGCCGCTGCGCTTCCCGCACCTCCTGCGCTACCAGCGCTGGACGCTGCAGCGGCTCTACGATCACCTCCACATGCCGTCGCGCCTCCAGGCGGTGCTCGCCGGGCAGTCCGGCGACTACCTGTTGCCGCCCGACGAGGTCTCGCTGCTCCTCCACGTCGCGCTCGTGCGCGGCTACGACCGCGGCGCGTACTACCCCGAGCGCCACTTCGATCACCTCGTCGGGCGGGTCGCCGACCGCATCCGCGAGCGTCCGGGCTGCGAGCTGCGGCTCGAGACCGAGATCGAGCGCATCCTCGTCGAGGGGGACCGCGTCGTCGGTGTGCGCGCGCGCGACGGCCGCGTGTTCCGCGCCGACCGCTACGTCTCGAACGTCGATCCCCAGCGCACGGCGCGCATGATCGGCCACGACCGGCTCCCGCGCGACTACGTCGACCGCCTCGACTACGCCTACTCCTCGGGGAACTTCACGCTCTACCTCGGGCTGCGCGGGCTCGATCTCCGCGAGCACGGCTTCGGCTCGTGGAACGTGTGGCACTACCCGCACGACGACCTCAACGCGATCTACCGCCGCCAGCTCGTCGCGCAGGACTACGACGAGCCGTGGCTGTTCATGTCGACGCCGACGCTCCACGGCGACGCCCCCGGGCTGTGCCCGCCGGGCACGCAGATCCTCGAGCTGGCGACGAGCGCGCCCTACGCGCCGTGGCGCGAGCTGCGCACGCGCGACCGCCGGGCCTACAACGCGGCCAAGAAGCGCGTCCGCGATCGCATCCTGCAGATCGTCGAGGAGCGCTACGTGCCCGGGCTGCGCCGCCACCTCGACGTGATGGTGATGGGCACGCCGGTGACCAACGAGCGGTTCTGCGGCGCACCCGGCGGCAACGCCTACGGCGTCGCGCTCACGCCGCGCCACGTCGGGCGCGGCCGGGTTCCGCAGGAGACGCCGCTGCGCAACCTGTGGCTCGCCAACGCGACCGCCGGGTATCCGAGCGTGGCCGGCACGGTCAAGGCCGGCCTCGACCTGCACGCGCGGCTGTCCTGATCGCGGCGGCGCGCGCGATCGTCCGGTGTCGAACTTGCAGGAGCCTCCTCCACGCCCAGCTCCCTGGGCGCTCGAAAGGAGGCCTGCCATGCCTCATCCAGTTGGAGAGCGGTTGCGTTGTGACGAGTGCGGAGCCGAGATCGTGTTCACGAAGGCGTGCCCGTGTCCGGAGCGCGAGCCGAAGGCGCACTCGGATATCTGCTGCGGCAAGGAGATGCGAAGCGCCGGCGTGAGCGAGACCGCCGAGCCGGCGCCCGTGGAGGCGCGCCACTGAACGACCACGCGGCTCAACCCGCGGCCTCGGTGTACGGCGCCAGCAGCGCGCGGACGTCGTCGGACCAGCGCTGCGGGCGCAGCGTCTGCGGATCGACGTGCACGATGGCGCGACGGCCGCGGGCGTACTCGACGTCGCGATCGGTCGGAAGGAGGCGGAACGCGACGGTGAGCGACGACGTCCCGATGCGCTCGATCCACAGGCGCACGCGCACACGGCCGACGCCGCGCACGGGCGCGAGGTAGTCGATCTCGTTGCGCGCGACGAGGTGGAACTGCTCCGGGCGATCGGACGCCTGGAACGGGCCGAGGCCGAGCTCCATCCAGAAGGCGCCGAGCGTGCGCTCGAAGAGCAGCACGTAGCGCGCGTTGTGCAGGATGTGCAACGGATCGAGGTCGTCGAAGTAGACGCCCTGGGCCTGCTCGAAGAAGCGCATGAGGCGAGTCTATGCGGGTAAGCTGGGCAGGAGGATCCACATGCCGATGAACCCGCCCGAACCGACCGATCATGGCGTCACCTTCGACCTCGCGTCCCTCGCGGAGGAGCTGCTGGCGGAGGCCCGCCGCGGAGGCGAGGGGCAGGCCGCGCGCACGCTCATCCGGTCGGCCGACCTGCGCATCGTCGTCGTCGCGCTCGCGGCCGGCGCGACGATCTCCGAGCATCACGCCGCGGTGACCGCCTCCGTGCACACCCTCACGGGCAGGGTCCGGCTGCAGCTGCCCGAGCGCAGCGTGGAGGTCGCGGCCGGCCAGCTGCTCGTGCTCGGCGCCGGCCTCGCCCACGACGTGCACGCGGAGACGGACAGCGCCTTCCTGCTCACGCTCGGCTGGCCCGCGAGCCGGTGAGCGCGGCAGCTCGATCCCTCAGCGGATCGTCGCGCGCGGGTTCGGCCACACCAGCGGGATCCCGAGCACGGCGTGGAGGAGGTGCTGGAACTGCGCCAGCTGCTTCGCGTCGGAGCGGACGTGTCTCGGCGGCACGCCGTTGCGGAGGCAGTAGGCCGCGAGCGCGCCCGCGGCCTCGCCGATGCTCCATTCCACCGGGTGCAGCCGGTAGCAGCCGTTGGTGATGTGGGTGACGCCGAGGTTCTTGGCCGCCGGCAGGACGTTCTCGACGCGGATCGGGATCAGCGCGCCGAGCGGGATCTGGAACGGCCAGCTGCTGATGTCGACGTACGTGCGGCCGCGCGTCGACGGATGCAGATCGATGCGATAGCTGCCGATGCCGACGCTGTCGGGAAACGGCTCGGCTCCCTCGAGCTTGCCGCGCGCCTCGACGGCGACGTGCTGCTCGAGCACGGTCAGCTCGGCCCGGATGCGGCGGCTCTCGCGCACGTACACGTGCTTCGCCAGCCCATCGTGCGTGCCGACGACATCGCCGCGCAGCCGCAGGCCGGGATAACCGAACCCGCCGTCGTGACGAGGCGCCTCGGTCTGCATCCAGTGGAGGAAGGACAGGCTGAGCTGCCGCGCCGCGCGCTCGTTGGCCGCGCGCTCCTCGGCGGACACGCCGACGAGCGGCCCGAGCCAGTAGTCGTTCTGCGGCCAGTTGACGAGCGAGATGTCGCTCGCGAAGTGACCGGCGGGGAAGTGGCCCTTGTAGAAGATGCGCCGGAAACCCCAGAGGTCTTCGCGGCCCGATTCCTCGAACACGCCCTGGCGTCGAACGTCGAGGGTGACCGGATCGACGAACAGCCAGCCGAGCTGCGGGCCCGGCCAGAAGTCGGCGCGGTACGTCCGCCAGAACCCGTAGTCCTCCGGGCGCTCGGTCGTGTGATCCTCGTCGGGCAGGTAGTCCATCGCGAAGCACGCGGTCACCGCCTGCTGATCGAGCGGATCGGCGTCGCCGGCGAGGGCGTGCGGCTCGCCGGTCTCGGCCTGGCTCTCCGCGCCGATCACGTGCTCGATCTCCGCGAGCTCGAGGAGGTCGCCGAGCTCCGTCGCGTCGAGGATGTACGCCGCCTCGATCGTCGTCTCGGTTCCCGCCGCGTCGCGCAGCGTGACGGCGCGGACACGGTCGCCGTCCACGTGCGCTGCGACGGGGCGGCAACGCAGCTTCATCGTGACCCGCCCGGAGGTGAGGTAGGGCGCGAGCAGCTCGTACATCGCGAGCAACGCGACGCGTGGCTCGTGACAGAGCGGGCTGACGCGGCCGAGCCCGGGGTTGAGCTGTGGGTCGAAGCGAGCGTCGGGGAGCAGCGGATAGTTCCGCCGGTAGTAGTCCCGGATCGCGCGGCGGAGCCGCTGGTACGTGGGCGTGCATCCGGTGCCTTCGATCCAGGGGTGCTCGTCGGGCGGAACCGCCTGGACCGTGAGCTGGCCGCCGATCCAGTCGGTCTCTTCCGTGAGCAGCACGCGCATGCCGAGCCGCGCGGCGGCCAGGGTCGCCGCGACGCCGCCGAGCCCGCCGCCGACCACGAGGATGTCCGGTTGTCGGTCTCGTGCCATGGTCTCTCCCTAGGCGGGGCCGGTGAGGACCGCCTCCGCCGGACGAGGCCGCGGATCGCGGAGCAGCCCCGTCGCGAGCTCGTTGTTGATGCGGGCGCGACGCTGCAGGTTCGGCAGCGCGCTGCGGATGCGCTCGCGGAGCTCGCCGCGCTCGTCCCACGCGCGATCGATGTGCGCGATGAGCTGGCCGGCGCTCACGTCGTAGAGCGCCGGCGCTTCCAGGCGCAGCCCCTCGAGGAAGCCGCTCACCTTGGTGGCGTAGGGGAGCGCGATGAACGGCACGCTCGCGAGCGCCGAGAAGATCAGGAAGTGCAGGCGCATCCCGACGCTGAACTCGAAGTGCTCGAGCAGCGAGAGGATCTGGCCCGGCGTGTACTCGCGCTTGAGCACCGTGGCGCGCTGCGCGTGGCTCATCTGACCGACGACGGCGTGGCTGTGCTGGACGTCGTACGTCCGGCGCTCGAGCGGGAAGAAGACGACCTCGGCGTCGAGCCGGTCGATCATGAAGTCGGCGGCGTTCGCGACCAGCCGGTGATAGTGCTCGACCCGCAGGTCGGGCGCCGCAGGTCCCGGTTCGCGGATCGAGAAGCCGACGAGGCGTGCCTCGGGATCGATCGCCTCGGCGCGCAGGATCTCCTCGAGCGTCAGCGGATCCGGCTCGAGCAGGAGCGCTGGATCGGCGGTGACGATGACCTCGCGCTCGAGCCCGATCTCCTCGAGCAGCTGCCGCGTCTGCTGGTCGCGCACGGTGAGCACCGCAACGTGCTCGAGGGCGTCGCGCACGCGCGCGCGCAGCGAAGGATCGACGAGCGGGCCCGCGCTGATCGCGTAGACCATCACCGGCGTACCGACCTCGTGCGCGAGCAGGACCTCGCGCAAGAAGCTGTCCGCCTCGGCGTCGTAGAGGATGCCGCCCCCGCCGAGGATCAGGAGATCGAGGCTCTCGACGATCCGACGGGCATCGGCGCGCGACAGGCTGCGGGCGGTCACCGCGTCGACGCCATGCCGCGCACGTGTGGCGTGCCCGTCGCGCGAGAACACCGTCAGCGCGACGGGCAGCGACTTCCGGAGCTCACGGATGATCACCTCCAGGATCGCCTCGTCGCCGAGGTTGAAACCGCCATACGAGCCGGAGATGCCGACCTTGCGTGCCCGTGCGTCTTGCATGTGCGCCTCGCATCCAGCTCATACAAGATCGAGGCCGCGCCCCCGGGAGCTCGGCACCGGCGGTACGTTTGCCACGCTGACGACGTGCGAAGCCTCGCGACGCCGCGGTCGGGTGAAGGTCTCGAGAAGTCGCAAGCCGGCGTACGTGCGCCGGCTCCGACGTGCACAAGTTGCCCGGCGAGTGCTTGACGCGCGACGGCGAGCGGGGCATAGGCACTGTGGGGGATCGGGCAGGGGCATGGGCGACCGGGCTCGCGCGTCGGGTCTGGAAGGTGGAGCGACGATGACGATGATGACGAAGGCGACGGAGAGTGCGGACGTGGGGTGGATGGGAGGTGGCCGCGCGGGGCGACACGGGGCGACCGTGCTCGTCATCGACGATGACGAGGACACGCGCGAGGTGCTCCTCGAGATCCTCGGCGGCGCCGGCCACGACGTCGTCCTGGCCAGCGACGGCGGCGAGGCGATCGCGTGGCTGACCGAAGGCTTTCGGCCGGCCGTGATCATGCTCGACGTGATGATGCCGGTGGTGAACGGCTTCGCGTTCCGGGCCTGGCAGCGCGCGCGCCCCGAGCTCGCGGGCATCGCGATCCTGCTGGCCACCGCCGCGCCGCTCTCGAAGGAGGCGCTCGTCGAGCTCGCGCCCGACATCTGCCTCGACAAGCCCTTCGACCTGCGCACGCTGCTCGACTCCGTGCAGACGCTGGTCGACCGCACTCGCGCGTTACAGAGCAGCGCACCGAGCGGCGCACGATGACGGGCGAGCCGGAGTCGACGGTGGTCGACGAGCGCACCGGCCGCCGCATGATCATCCTGGCGGTGGTCGTGACGGTCGCCGCGTTCCTCGGCGCTTCCTGGGCGGCGCTCTCCCGGCTGCACGAGATCCGGCGCGATTCACGCGTCATCGCCGCCAGCGCGCTGCCGAGCATCCAGTCGCTCAGCGCCGCGCGCCGCAAGCTCGGCCACATCGGGGTCATGATCTCGCAGCTCGACCGGGTCCCGCTGGTGCCGGGCGCGCTCGCCGAGCTCCGCGTCGTGACCAGCGGGCTCGCGGTCGACGTCAACGCCTACTTCGCCGTGCCGACGTACGCCGGCGAGCGCGAGGACTGGTGGGCGGTGCTGGCGTGCATCGAGGAGCTGCGCACGGTGCTCGGGGACCTCGACGCATCGTCGCCGGTGACGCCGTCACCGGCGACCCAGGCGCGCCTGGCCGCGGCGGTGGACCGCGCCGACGCCACGCTGCTCGCGTCGATGGATCGCAACGCGGACCAGATCGAGGCGCTCACCGCGCACATCGAGTCCACGCGCGCGAGCGCGGTGCGGCGCGCGGTGGTCTTCAACGCCGTCGGCGTCGTGCTCGCCGGGCTGCTCCTGGCCATGGCGCTCCGCTCGCTGCGCCGGCAGATCGCCGCGGAGCGGCGCGCCCAGCAGCTGCTCGAGGCCCGCGCGACCGAGCTCGAGGCGTTCGCCGGGCGGGTCGCTCACGACCTCGTGGCGCCGCTGACGCCGACCTTCCTGTGGCTCGAGCGCCTGCGCGCCTCTTCCGATCCGACCACGCGCAACGCCGCCGAGCGCGCGCTGCGCGGCGTCGGTCGTGCCACCGAGCTGGTCGACGCCCTGTTCACGTTCGCGCGCGCGCCGCGCGAGGCGCACCCGGCGGCGAGCTCGGATCTCGATCACGTGGCGCGCGAGGTGCTGGGCAACTTCGAGGAGCTGGCGATCACGAGTCAAGCGTCGCTCGAGCTCGTCTCTCCAGGGCCGGTGCCGCTCGAGGTCCACCCGGGCATCGTCTCGAGCGTCCTCGGCAACCTGGTCCAGAACGCGATCCGCTACCTCGGGGATGCGCCGGTCCGGCGCGTGACGGTGCGGCTCCAGCAGACGAGCGGCCGCGCCCGCGTCGAGGTCGCCGACACCGGCCCCGGCATCGCGACGGCGCTGCAGGAGCGCATCTTCGATCCCTACTTCCGAGCGGCTGGCCGCGACCAGCCGCTCGGCCTCGGGCTCGGCCTGGCGACGGCGCGGCGCCTCGTCGAAGCGCACGGCGGCACGATCGGCGTCTGGTCGCTGGGCGCCGGGGCGACCTTCTGGTTCGAGCTCCCGCTCGCGAGCGGTCAGCGCGCGTAGCCGTCGGTGAGCCGGCGCAGGCGCCGTTCGAGCAGCACCTTCTCGGCGTTCGTCGGGGCCGAGGCGAGCGCGCGCTGCGTGTGCTCGCGCGCCCGGTCGCGATGGCCGCAGCGCCGGTGGAGCTCGCCGAGCGCGGCGTCCCAGAGGTAGAAGCTCGCGAGCCAGCTCGGCGCGGCGAAGGATTCGAGCGCGGCGAGCCCCGCGCCTGGGCCCTGCCACTCGGCGAGCGCGATCGCACGGTTCAGGACGTTGAGCGGTGACGGCGCGATGCGCTCGAGCACGTCGTAGAGCCGGACGATCTCCTCCCAGTCGGTCTCGGCGTACGACGGCGCGAGGCCGTGCTCCGCCGCGATGCCGGCCTCCGCGTGATAGCGCGAGATCGTCCCACCGCGCGCGGATCGCGCGAGGTGTGCGAGCCCGCGCTCGACGAGCTCGCGATCCCAGCGCGCGCGATCTTGCTCGTCGAGCAGCAGGAGGCCGCCCATCTCGTCGAGGCGCGCGTCGAAGCGCGCCGCGTGGAAGCACATGAGCGCGACGAGCGCGTCGGTCTCCGGGACCGCGCCCGCGGGCTCGTCGCGTAGCACCAGCGCGAGGCGCAGCGCCTCGTCGCACAGCTCGCGGCGGATCACGCGATCGGGCTGCGCGGAGCTGTAGCCCTCGTTGAAGAGCAGGTAGAGCATGTGCAGGACGCCGTGCACTCGCGCGGGGTCGATGCCCTGCACCTCCGCGTGCTCGCGAAGGCGCGCCCGCGCGCGCTGCAGGCGCTTGTGGACGGCCTCCTCGCTCTGGAAGAGGCGCAGCGCGATCTCCCCGGTGCTGAAGCCGCAGAGCGTCTTCAGCGCGAGGACGAGCTGCGACTCGGCCGGGATCGCGGGATCGGCGCAGACGAAGAGGAGCCGGAGCACGTCGTCCTGGACCTCCTGCTGCGCGTAGTCGACGCGGACCTCGGCGTGGTAACGCTCGTCGCGCTTCTCGCGGCGGAGCTCGTCGAGCACGCGGTTGTGCGCGACCCGGTAGAGCCACGCGCCGGGATCGTCGGGCAGCTGCGACGGCCACGACCGGGTGGCGTGGAGGAGCGCCGTCTGCGCGGCGTCCTCGCACAGCTCCAGGCGATGGACGCCGAAGCGGCGCGAGAGGATGGACACGAGGCGCCCGAGCTCGTGTCGGAACCAGTGCTCCGGGAGCGCGGGCGCGGCCATGTCAGAAGGTCGTGACCTCGACGATCTCGACGCTCTTGAACATCGGGACCTCGCGGGCGATCTCGGTCGCGCGCTCGAACGACTCGGCCTCGATGAAGGACCAGCCGCCGACGACCTCCTTGCCCTCGACGTACGGACCGTCCGTCACCGCGCCCGCGCGGCACACGGCCCTCGCGCCGCCCGGCCTGGGCCCCGAGCGCGGCGGCGGCTGCTCGAGGATCTCCTTGGCGTACTTCGCCATCCACTCCTTCCACTTCACGTAGCCCGCCTGCATCTCGGCGGCCGACGGCTGATCTTTCGGGTCTTGCGAATCGCGATAGAGCAACAGGAACTTCATCTTCGGACCTCCTACGACCTGCATGTCTCGCGGGTCTACCGGGACGACGCCGGCGCGGCCGCGCTTGGACATCGGGCGCTCGTTTTTTCTGCGAGCCGCTCCAAGTGTACGATTTCCCGATCAGGCCGCCGGGGCGCGTCACGCCTCGAGCGCCGAAAGGAGGGCGGGGCCCCACGCGGAGACGCGCCAGCGGCGCACGCCTTCGACCGCGACGAGGTCGTCGAGCGTCTCGGGCGCGGCGTCGGCGATGCGCTCGAGCAGCCGTTGCGGCATGACGATCGCGACGTCGAGGCCGGAGCGCTCGGCCTCGGCGGCGCGCCAGTCGCGCAGCGCGTCGATGCGCCGGAGCGCCGCCGAGGCC
>JAIOII010000718.1 GCA_019912685.1 Kofleriaceae bacterium | reverse complement strand
GCGCCCTGCAGGAGCGCGCGGCGCGAGAGCGCGTCGGTGGTCCGGGTCATGGTTCGCCTCCGGGCGTCCCCTTGGCGAGCTCGGCGGCGCGCGCGATCGCGCGCCGGATGCGCGGGTACGTCCCGCAGCGGCAGAGGTTGGCCGACATCACCGCGTCGATGTCCTCGTCGGTCGGCTGCGGCCGCTGCGCGAGCAGCGCCACCGCCGACACGATCTGCCCCGACTGGCAGTACCCGCACTGCGGCACGTTCTCCTCGATCCACGCCTGCTGGACGGCGTGCAGGACGCCGCCGGTCGCCAGCCCCTCCACCGTCGTCACCTGATGCCCCACGGCGTCGCCGCAGGCCGTGACGCACGACCGCCGCGCGTTGCCGTCGACGAGCACGGTGCAGGCCCCGCACACCGCGATCCCGCACCCGTACTTGGTGCCGGTCAGCTCCAGCTCCTCGCGCAGCACCCACAGGAGCGGCGTGTCGGCGGGGACATCGACCTCGGTAGCCTTGCCGTTGACCTCGAGCTTCATCGCACTCTCCACATCGGGAACTTCATGGTGACGCCGAGCTGGACGACGTGATCGTCCTCGGCGGCGTCGAGGTACGCGTAGCGCGCGAACAGGGCGACCGTGCCGGCGACGACGAAGAACACGCGGCCGGTCGCGCCCAGCGCGCGTTCGTCCGAGAACCGGACGGCGCCGCCGCCGTCGAGGCCGAGCGACACCGGCAGCGTGCGCGAGCGCCGGACCCAGCCGAGCTCCGGACCGAACGTCAGGTACGTGCCGTCGACCCCGAAGTCGCGGTACGCGTCGACGTAGAGCCCGAGGTAGTGCGCCTCGACCACGCGCGCCAGGCTGACCTCGCCGCCGACGAAGCCGCCGCGCGTGTCGATCGCCACCGTGCCCCCGGCGGTCGCGCCGGCCATGACGAACCAGGCCGGCTGGCCGCCGATCGTGAACGGCGGCTCGTCGGCGGCCGCCGGTGTCGCCGTCGCCGCGAGCGCACCGACGACGACCAACGCTCTTCTCCCTCTCATGTCAGGCCTCCTGACGCCGCAGCTGCGAGCGCACCTGCTCGGGCGTCTTGCCGGTCCAGTCGTGGAACGCACGCACGAACGAGCTCGGATCCTCGAAGCCGAGCAGGAACGAGATCTCGGCGCCGGCCATCGCCGTCGTGCCGAGGTAGTGACGCGCCAGCTCCTCGCGCGTGGCGTCGAGCACGCGCTGGAACGTCGTGTCCTCCTCCATCAGGCGCCGCTGCAGGGTGCGCGCGCTGACCCCGAGGCACGACGCCACGGCCTGCACCGACGCCCGACCGCTCGGCAGGAGCTCGAGCAAGGCCGCGCGCGTGCGCATCGTCGTCGTCGCCTGGGCGTCGATCTCGGCGAGGCGGCGGCGCAGCTCGGGCTCGAAGAAGCTCCACATGCCGGCGCGTGCGGTGAGGAACGGCCGCCGCGCGTCCGCCGCCGCGAACTCCACCGCCATCTCGTCGCCGCGCTCGAGGGCCACGCCGAAGTACGCGTGGTACGCGTCGGCGGGCTCGAGCGGGATCGTGGAGAAGACCGCGCGCGGCACGACGTGCTCGCGCGTGCCGAGCCTCGCCAGCTTCACGCAGTAGGCGAGCTCCATCGCGTAGAGGAGCGGCGGCGGCTCGCTCGGCGGATCGCTCCACACCGGGCGGACGCGCGTGGACTCGGGGCCCACCGTCAGCTGCAGGGCGACCGGCGCGCACAGCCGCTTGTAGTGCGCGAGGCGGTGGAGCGCGGTGTCGAGATCCGGGCTGCACATCGCCGCGAACACCGGCGGATCGAACATCTCGAACGAGAGCGCCTGCGCGATCCTGATCGGCAACGTCCGGTCGCGGACCTCGGCGTCGAGCGCCCAGAGCAGCCGGCAGAACTCGTCGCCGCGGACGGTCGCGTGCTCGCGCGCGAGCAGGTCCGCCGCGACCCCGGCGCGACGCAGGACGTCGGCCGGGTGGATGCCGATGTCGCGCATGATCAGGAGCCACGCCGGGCTGACCGGATACGCTGAAGGGGAGGCCATCGTCGAACCCGTGCGCGACGATAGCCATTCGGCTCCGACGGCGCACTAGCGAAGTGCGCCAGCCTGCCGGCCGATCGCGCCACGAACGCTGCCATACTGGGAGCGATGTATCGGGTCGCGCTGCTCGCCCTCTCGGCCGCCGCGGCCGTTGCGTGCCGCGCCGATCGCGGCGACCCGGTGGCGCGCGCGGTCGCCGACGGGCTGCGCCGTCAGCTCGGCGTCGACGTGAAGAGCGTGCGCTGCACGCGCGAGCGCTGCGACGTCGTCCTGGCCGGCGGGGTGACGATGGCGGTCCGGGTGAGCGGCGAGCGCGAGGTGACGTGGGAGGCGGACGAGCACGTGCGCACCGCCGCGATCGCCGCGTACGTCCGCGCCGAGCTCGTGCAGCTCGGGATCGACGCGCCCGTCGACTGCGGTCCGGCGCTCGTCGCGGCCACGCCCGACGTCTCGCGCATCACGTGCCGCTGGGGCGGCGGCGAGGCGTGGGTCGAGCTCCTTCCCGACGGCGGCCTCGCGATCGAGGTCGCGGTGGGCGCCGAGGCCGTGCGCGCGCGCACCGAGGACGTCGACGTCGATGCGCTCGAGGAGCGGTCGCGCGCGCTCGACACCGCAGAGGCCGCCGGCGACGCCGACGAAGAGGCCGCGCCCGACGCGCGGTGATCAGCGCTCCGCGCTACCATGGCGGGCATGAGTCTCCGGAACCGGCCGGCCCTGTACGTCGCGGCGCTGGCCTGCGTCCTCGCGGCGTGCCCGGCGAAGAACGAGCCGCCGTCGCCGCGCGGGCCGGTCCAGCCGCGCACCGGCACGATCACGCTCACGATCATCGGCACCAACGACCTGCACGGCGCGGTCGACCGGCTGCCGATCCTCGCCGGCTACGTCGCCAACGTCCGCGCCAGGCGGGCCGCCGATGGCGGCGAGCTCCTGCTGATCGACGCCGGTGACATGTTCCAGGGCACGCTCGCGTCGAACCTCACCGAGGGCGCGGCGGTCGTCGCCGCGTACAACCACATCGGCTACGACGCGGCGGCGATCGGCAACCACGAGTTCGACTTCGGGCCCGAGGGCCCGGCGTCGACGGCGATCTCCCCGACGGACGACCCGCGCGGCGCGCTGCGGGCGCGCGCGAAGGAGGCGACGTTCCCGTTCCTCATGGCCAACGTCCTCGACCGCGACACCGGCAAGCGGCCGATGTGGGACAACGTGACGGGCTCCTTGATGATCGAGAAGGGGCCGGTCATCGTCGGCCTCATCGGCGTGACCACCGAGGCCACGCCGTTCGCGACGATGCCGGCCAACTTCCTGGGCCTCGAGATGAGCAAGCCGGCGATGGCGATCGCCGCCGAGGCCGCCGACCTGCGCGAGCGCGGCGCCCAGGTCGTCGTGGTCGCGGCGCACGTCGGCTCGAAGTGCAAGGAGCTCACCGATCCCAACGACCTCTCGTCGTGCGATCGCGAGGAGGAGCTCTTCGAGATGGTCGAGGCGCTGCCGGCCGGCGCGGTCGACGTCATCGTCGCCGGTCACACCCACGCGGCGATGGCCCACCGGGTGAACGACATCGCCGTGATCGAGTCGTACGCCAACGGGCGCGCGTTCGGCCGCGTCGACCTGCGCATCAACCCGAGCGGCGTCGTGACCGGCGTGACCATCGCCCAGCCGCGCGACCTGTGCCCGCTCGGCGACGGCGGCGAGCCGGTGCCGGCGGAGACCTGCGCGCCGGGCGAGTACGAGGGCGCGCCGGTGCGCGTGAGCGCGGAGGTGACGTCGCTCATCGCGCCGGCGGGCGTGAAGGCGCGCGACCTCGAGCAGAAGCCGCTCGGCATCGAGCTCGCCGCCGAGGTCAAGGCGAGCTACGGCGAGGAGTCGGCGCTCGGCAACCTGTTCACCGATCTGATGCTGGCGAGCGTGAACGGCGCCGACGTCGCCCTGACCAACGGCGGCGGCCTGCGCGCCGACCTGCCGCCGGGCCCGTTGACCTACGGCTCGCTCTACCGGGCCATGCCGTTCGACAACCTGTTCGCGGTGGTGACGCTCAACGGCAAGCACCTGCGCAAGATGGTCAGCAACAACCTCTACGGCGGCGGCGCGTTCCTCTCCTGGGGCGGCATGACCGTGAAGGCGACGTGCAAGGGCGGCCAGCTCGAGGTGGTCATGAAGGATCGCGCCGGCAAGGTGATCGAGGACGAGCAGACGCTCACCTTGCTCACGTCGGACTTCCTGGCGACCGCCGGCGCCATCGGTCGCCTGAAGCTCCCCGATGGCTCGATCGAGATCACCGACGTGATCATCCGCGACGCGATGGCCGACGCCTTGACCCGGATGGGCGGGAAGTCGGGCGGGAAGCCGGGCGAAAAGCCGGGCGGGAAGCTCGTGCCGTCGAAGTTCCACGACCCGGCGAAGCCACGCGTCGACTTCCCGAAGCCACGCCCCGTGAAGTGCGGACCCTGACGGCATGGCTCGGCGGGCTCGGCCCCGCCGGCGCCCTCGACCTCGACGAGGTGTGCGCGTGTTTCCTGCGCGAGTGCCGGAAGAACGCGGCGGCGCTGCGCGAGGCACGCTCGGCGGGGCTCGACCGCAGTCTCGCCGGATGGAGGGCGACGCTCGCCGACGCGTTCCGGACGGTGCTGCGCACGCCGGTGGCGACGCTCGAGGGGCTGGCGACGCGCACGTCGCTCGAGGTGCTCTGGGAGCGCCTGCACACGAGCCTCCCCGAGCGCCCCGACATCGCGGCGGTGCTGGTCGCGCGCGTGTGCGCCGACGCGCTCGACGAGGCGGTCGGCCACCGCTTCGTCGACTGCTACCGGCGGCGCCGGCGATGGCGGCTCCAGCCGGGCGATCCGTTCCCGGTCGCGGAGCCGCCGCTGCGCGACGTCTTCGGGCGTCACCTGACGACGCACCCCGACGTGCGCGACCTGCCGATCGATCGCACGACGCGGCTCGCCCTGGCGC
>JAIOII010000717.1 GCA_019912685.1 Kofleriaceae bacterium | reverse complement strand
CGCCGGAGCCGGCGGCGCCGCCGGCTCCGGCGCCGCCGACGGCTTCGCGCCGCCGAGGGTGCCGTACCCCGAACCACCGCCGCCGGGACCGTGACCGCTACGGCCGAAGCCGAAGCCGTCCGCCTTCTTCAACTTGTACTGGCCCTCGGCGCGGTCCGAGTCCTTCTTCCCCATCTTCCCTTCCTCGAGCGCCATCGCCGTGCCGGTGCCGCCCGACTCGTCCTCGCCCCAGTCCTCCTCCTCGGGCGGCGGCGGATCGTCGCTCGACACGCCCTGGGCGCGCCCCTCCCAGTCCTTCGGCGGACCGTCACCCTTGCACGCCGCGACCGCGGCCACGAACAACACGAGCTTCATCGCGCCGCGCATCACTGTCCTCCATTCGCGCCGGCTCGCGCGAGGACGCGCGAGGCCGCTTCGTCGTGGGCGCTACCCCGGGGCGCGCTTCGCGCGCGGCCCCACTCCTCGCGGCTGGCGCTCATCACTTGTTCCCCTTCCGCACGTAGTCGGTCCAGCTCTCGACGTCCTCGGGCAGCCGCGTGCCCACCGCGACCACGACGCGCGGATCGGTGAGCATCAGCAGATCGTCCGGCAGCCGCGACAGGCGCAGGCGCCGGCCCCACGCGTCGACGACGGGCTCCTTTCGCCGCGCGCACGCGTCGAGCGCCTGCTGCCACAGCCGCACCATGGTCTCGGGCTTCATCTGCTCCGCGGGCGGCGCGCTCTGCTCCCACGCGCGCACCTGCACGTGCAGCTCGGCGAGCACGTTGTAGAAGTTGTCGGTGAGCTCCGCGATCGGATCGAACGTCGTCTCGCCCTGCGCCGACACCACCGCGTCGAGCTCGGGCGGCCGCGGGATCGCGCCGACCTTCAGGATCGTCGCCGCCGCCGCGTTGGCGCCGCGCACGCGCCCGAGGGCGAGCGCCTGGCCGTCGAGCACGCCGAACGCCGGCGTCGTCGTCTCGACCTGCGGCCGCAGCCGCGCGAGCTCGTCGACGCCGGGCAAGGTCGCGAGCTGGCCGAGGCTCTCGTCGACGCCGATGAGCCCGACCGCCGCCTTGGCGCCCTTGCCGCCCAGCTCGGTCGTGATCGCCAGCTCCGCCTGCTGTCCTGGCGCGTAGCGCTCGGCCTTCGGCTTCACCGCGACCGCGAGGTCGTTCTCGGGCTTCACGTAGACGAGCGCTCGCGCGCCGCCGCCGCTCACCTCGATCCAGCCCTCGGCGCCGGCGGGGATCGTGAATTCCGCCTGCTTCTTGTCGTCGAGCTCGGCGGTGACGCGCCCCTTCAGGTGCTCGAGCACCAGCTCCTTCGGCAACGTGCGCCCCGTGGCCGCGAAGTCCGGGCCGCGGATGAGCTCGGCCCGCACCTTGTCGCCCACCTTCGCGAGCACCGGCTGCACGCGCAGGCGCAGGTCGGGCACCTCGCCCGGCGTGAGGCGCAGCTTGGTCGATGGCTTGCCCTCGAGCTCGACGGCGACCGTGAGCTCGTAGCCGAGCATCGTCGTCGGCTGCGGCCGCGCCTCACCCGCGATCTCCGGCGGCTCGACCGTGAAGCGCACGATGCCCATCGAGTCGGCGCTCGCCTCCTCCTCGAGCGCGACGCGCGCGCCGGTGAGCCGCCCCTGGGCGCAGCCCATCGCGCTCACCGCCGCCTCCTCGCCGCTCGCCGGATCGGCGATCCAGCCGCCGAACAGGACCTCCTTCGAGCCCTCGCGCGCCGTCCACGTGAGCGCGCGCGGCAGGCTGCCCTGCGCGTCGCGCGGCAGGCAGCTGCGCGCGCGCATCGCGAGCTCGCCGACCGCGGTCTCGAGCCCCTCGGGGACCTCGAGCGCGCCGTCGACCGACGCGGCGAGCCGCGGCAGCGCCGGATCGACGAACGAGAACGTGAGCGAGTACATGCGGTCGGCGCCGGCCGGCAACCGCTTGCGCGCCAGCGTGTCGACGACGCAGCGATCGAGCGGCGTCGAGCCGGCGGCGACGACGGTGAGCGCGCCCGCGGTCGTCGCGCGGATGCCGACCGACACGCCGCTGTCGGACTCGTCGTACCAGAGCGCGCACGGCGACAGCGCGGCGAGCCAGCGGTCCATCTCGACCTGATCGGCGAGCGGCGCGCCCTCCTCGCCGATGAGCTCCTCGGGCTCGTCGCGCGTGACCAGCTGCGGCAGCGGCGGCGGGCGATACGGCAGCGCCGGGATGACGACGTTCACCGGCGCGCCCGGATCGATCTGCAGCGCGGCGACGCCGTCCTCGTCGAGGACCGCGGCCAGCCCCGGGTCGTCCCCCTGCCACGTGCGCTTCACCGTGACCGCGGCCCCGGGCACGACCACGCCGTCGGGCGTGGTCACGCGGATATAGAGGCGGTTGTTGAAGCCCTGCACCAGGCCGTCGCCGATCTCGGTCACCGCCGAGACCGCGATGCCGTCCTCGCTGAGCAGCACCGACGCGCGCCCCTCGACGCGATCGCCGGCCGGATCGAGGGCCGCGATGCGCGCCGTCATCGTCACCTGGCCCTGCAGGTCGCGCGGGATCGCGGGCAGCTTCAGCTCGAAGCGGCCGTTGCCGGCGACCTTCGCGACCCTGGGCAGCTGGCTCTCGAGCCACGACGTCGGCGGCGGCCAGTCGCCGTCGATGTCCCACTCGATCGCGAGCTCGGCGCCGGTGACCGGCGCGCCCGAGCTGTAGACGACCGCGCCGCGCACGACCGGCGTGTCGAGCGGGCGGTAGTACGGCTTGTCGGCGGCGGCCTCGACGCGGAAGCGCGGCAGCGTGAACGGCTCGACGGTGAACGGCACCTCGTCGCTGGCGTCGGCCGACACCCACGCGATGCGCCACGTGCCGGTCGGCGCGCCCTTGTCGAGCGGGAACGTGCCGGCGACGACGCCCCACTCGCCGGCCGGCGACGACTCCTCGAGCAGCACCTCGCCGTCCGGGTCCTTCACGATCCAGCGGCCGGGGCGGCTATCGAGCGGGGCGAGGTCACGCGCGCGCAGCACGACCGCGCGGAAGCGCACGACGTTGCCCGGCTCGTAGAGCGGGCGATCGGTGATGACGTGGATGCGCGCCGGCGTGTAGAGCGGCAGGTTGGCCTCGACGTCGCCGGCGCCGGCCCGCGTCCTGTAGCTCGCGCGCAGCTTGTAGTCGCCGTCGGGGACCTCGGGCAGCTTCACGGTGCCGCGGCTCGAGCCCGTCTGGCTCTCCCACTTCTGCACCGGCAGCGGCGTCGCCACGCCCTTGCCGTCGACGAGCGCGAGCGCGATCGAGCTGAAGCCCGGCACCGGCACGCTGTCGACCACGTCGGCCGCCTTGCGGGTGAAGTTCGCGGTCGCCGTGAGCGTGACCGTGCCCTCGCCGCCGCGGCGCAGGCCGTACGCGTCGAGGCGGACGGTCTGCCGGATGTTGCCGTCGTGCGGCGGCCAGCCGTCGTCGGAGCTGCACGCGTTCTGCTGGATGACGAGGCCGGTGATGAGGACGACACCCGCCACCACCACGATCGAGAGCTTGGATCTCATGCGTTTCCCCCGCCGCTGACGGTATCACCCGGCGCGCGGTCGTTGAGCTGACGTTGGACCCGCGACGGGCGCTCCCGCTTGGACATCCCCGGGTAGATTCGGTTGCGATGAGCGCGAACGAGCCGCGATTGCCACCCGAGCTGGTGGCGCAGGACGGGCAGGAGGTGGAGGTGGTCGGGCGTTACGAGATGTTCCACCAGGGGCGCTACCGCGTGATGGGGCCCGACGGGCCGACGCACTGGCTGTGCGCGATCGTCCTGCCCGGCGGCGGCTCGCTCCGCATCGGCGGGCGCGCCGACGACGAGCGGGAGGCGCTCGTCGGGCACACGGTGACGGCGCGCG
>JAIOII010000716.1 GCA_019912685.1 Kofleriaceae bacterium | reverse complement strand
GCGCGCGTACCCCGCCGAGGCAAGGCGCTGGCGCTCGGCTTGATCGCCGCCGGCTGCGGCGGTGACGTGCGCGCGACGCCGGAAGGCGTGGCGCGCGCGTACGTCTCGGCGCATTTCGGCGGCGATGCGGCGGGGCTCCGGCGGCTGTGGGCGACGCCCGCCGACCTGGACGCGCTTTTCACCTGCGGCCCCGAAGGCGAGCTGCGCGTCGAGGTCGCGCGCGACCTCGACGGCCTGATCGGCGGCCTGTACCGCTGGGAGACCGAGGTCGGCTTCCGGGAATGGGACGGGAAACGCGTGTGGGTGCGATCCGGAGAGGCGAAGGCCGGCTGCACGGCGCGCCGAGATGTCGAGCTCGAGCGCGGCGACGTCGAGATCGCGATCCGCAACCCCGAGCATCCCGAGTGGCAACCGCGCATCGAACATCACGGGCTCACGATGCTGCGCACCGACCACGGCTGGCGCCTCATCGAGTGGTCGCCCTGACGGTCGTTCGCCCGTCGCCGGCGAAAGCCGCCTTCGCATGCGAAGTTCGCCGGCTTCCGCCGGTGATCTCACGCGTTTCCGATTGGTCCGGCCATCGGATTGACAGCCGCGTAAACGACTTCGCACGTGGTGCGCAATTACGCAGTGATGGCGCCTGGATCGGCCGCTCCCGACGCCAGTAGCCATGCTCTGACAACGCGTTTACAAGCAGTTGCCCGCTGGCACGAGAGGTGCTCAACAAGTTGTCCACATCATATGCGCGCCAAGTCATCGGGTCAGGGAAGCAGCGAGAGGCAGAAGGCGGTCAAGATCCTCGCGCGTTCGCTGTACAAGCAACTCACCTCGGAGGGCTACGACGACAAGCAGATCGTCGCGCTCGCCACCGAGCTCATCAGCGAGGTCACCACGTCGATGGCGAGCGAGCACGTCGCTCGCGACACCACGCCTCCTCCGACGATCATCTCCGCGTCGCGTTGATCGTTGCTTCTGGCAACGCGCGCGCACGCGCACGCGATCAAAACTGAACACCACTACTCACGACCCGGGCGCCCCCGGGTCGTTGCCGTTTTCGGGTGCATGAACTACGTTGCCGCCGGCCCCAATCCACGGAGACTTTTCACATGGCGAAGGTTCGGCTCGGCATCAACGGCTTTGGTCGCATCGGTCGCGGGTTCGTCCGCTGCATGGCGGACGCGCGCGACGCGTTCGATCTCGTCCTCATCAACGACCTCACCGACGTGAAGACGCTCGGGCACCTGCTCAAGCACGACTCGGTGCACGGCCGCTACCCCGGCACCGTCGAGGTGGCGGACAGCGCCCTCATCGTGAACGGTGACAAGGTCGTCATCACCGCCAAGAAGGACCCGGCCGAGATCCCGTGGAAGGATCACGGCGTCGACATCGTGATCGAGTCGACCGGCAAGTTCGTCGACAAGGCCGGCGCCGGCAAGCACCTCGCCGCCGCCAAGAAGGTCCTCATCTCGGCGCCCGCCAAGGAGCCGGACGTCACGCTGTGCTGCGGCATCAACCTCGAGGCTTACAAGCCCGCCGAGCACCACATCATCAGCAACGCGTCGTGCACCACCAACTGCCTCGCGCCGCTGGCCAAGGTGCTCGACGAGACCTTCGGGATCGTCTCGGGCATCATGACGACGATCCACAGCTACACCAACGACCAGCAGATCCTCGACCTGCCGCACAAGGATCTGCGCCGCGCCCGCGCGGCCGCCCTGTCGATGATTCCGACGACGACCGGCGCCGCCAAGGCGCTCAAGGAAGTCCTGCCGCGCATGGCCGGCAAGCTCGACGGCATGGCGATCCGCGTGCCGACGCCCAACGTCTCGCTCGTCGACCTCACGGTGCGCCTCGAGAAGAAGGCGACCGCGCAGGTGGTGAACGACGCGTTCCGCGCCGCCGCCGCCGGCCCGCTGAAGGGCATCCTCGCCGTCTCCGACGAGCCGCTCGTCTCGTGCGACTACAACGGCGATCGCCACAGCTCGACCGTCGACGCCGCGCTCACCACCGCGGTCGGCGACACCGTCAAGGTGATGGCCTGGTACGACAACGAGATGGGCTACTCGCAGCGCCTCTTCGATCTGGCGCGCTTCGTCGCCGGGAAGCTCTGACATGACGCTCCCCCGCGGCATCGTCCACGTCGAGCAGCTGCCCGTCGAGGGTCAGCGCGTCTTCGTGCGCGTCGATCTCAACGTGCCGCTGACCAAGGACAAGGAGCGGAAGGTCGCCGACGACTCGCGCATCACCGCGGTCCTGCCGACGATCGAGCACCTGGTCAAGCGCGGCGCGCGCATCGTCCTCGGCTCGCACCTCGGCCGTCCCGACGGCCAGGTGAAGCCCGAGCTCACGCTCGAGCCGGTCGCCGCCCGCCTCGCGGAGCTCCTCGGCCAGGAGGTCGTCCTCGCCGACGAACCGGCCGGGGACGGCGCCCGCAAGGTCGTCGGCGATCTGCGCGAGGGCCAGATCGGGATGCTCGAGAACCTCCGCTTCCATCCGGGAGAAGAGGAGAACGACGACACCTTCGCGCGCCAGCTCGCGTCGTACTGCGACATCTACGTCAACGACGCGTTCGGCACCGCGCACCGCGCGCATGCCTCGACCGCGGGCATGGTCCGCCACGTGTCGCAGAAGGGCGCGGGCTACGTCATGGCCAAGGAGATCGACATCCTGTCGCGCCTCCTCGGCGAGGTCGATCGCCCGTACCTCGCGGTCGTCGGAGGTGCCAAGGTCTCCGACAAGATCGAGGTGCTCGACGCGCTCCTCGATCGCGTCAACGCGATCGCGATCGGCGGCGCGATGGCCAACACCTTCCTCACCGCCCAGGGCAAGAACCTGGGCAAGTCGAAGGTCGAGGCCGACAAGCTCGCCATGGCCCGCAACTTCCTGCGCAAGGCGTCGGAGAAGAACGTCACCGTGCACCTGCCGACCGACGTCGTCGTGGCCAGCGGCCTCGACGCCGAGGACTCGCAGATCGTCGCGATCGACGAGCACCCGGGCCCGCTCATGGCGCTCGACATCGGGCCGGCCACCGTCGAGGCGTACCGCGCAGCGATTGCGCGCGCCCGGACGGTCTTCTGGAACGGCCCCATGGGCGTGTTCGAGAAGCCGCGCTTCGCCGCCGGCACCGTCGCCGTCGCCCGCGCGATGGCCGACAACCGTCTCGCGCTCACGGTGGTCGGAGGTGGTGACAGCGCCGCCGCCGTGGTCCAGGCCGGCGTCGCGGATCGGGTGACCCACGTCTCGACGGGCGGCGGCGCGTCGCTCGAGTTCATCCAGGGTCTCGAGCTGCCCGGTATCGCGGCGCTCGCCGCCGGCTGATAGAATCGCCCCAGTGTCCGGGGCGCCTCCTCCGCGGCTGGTGATCCTCGATCCGGCCGGCCGCACCGCAAGCGACGTGTGCGCGGTCGCGTCGCGCGCCGGCATCGCGCCGGTGGTCGCCGGCGACCCGCGCACGATCGACGTGCCCAAGGCCGCCGCCGTGCTCCTGCCGGCCGCCAGCGCGGAGGACGTCGCCTCGCTTCCCTCGAGCGTGCCGCGCTGGCTGTACGGCGATCTCGAGGGCTCGGCCAGGCTCGCCTCCGCCGCCATCACGTGCACCGCCGCCGGCGTCGTCCTCCTGCCGACGCGCCCCGAGGTCATGCAGCTCCTCGTCGCGCCGACGCCGCCGCACCTGCCGGAGGTCGACCTCGCGCGCGCGCGCAGCCTGATCGCCGCGTCCGTGCTCGACGGCCAGGGCGAGCCGACAAAGGAGGGCCTCGGCGCGATCG
>JAIOII010000715.1 GCA_019912685.1 Kofleriaceae bacterium | reverse complement strand
GACGTATCGCTCGTTCCCGGTGCGCGAGACGAACCCCGTCGGCGTCGTCCATCGTAGCTTCCACGCGCTGAGCCAGACCATCGCCGACGTCTGCGGTCCGCAGTACCTCGGCTCGACCTGGCGATGCGCCCGCACCGAGGTGGACATCCTGGGCCGTCCGACGGCCCTGCATGTTCCCTTCATCCGCAACGGCGCGTTCGAGCTCTCTCGAACCGACGTGATCGCATACGACGACTTCACGTATCCCCTTCGTTCGGAGCGGACGACACGGCCAGGCGCGCGGGATGCCGGTCGCTTCATTCGCTACGTCGACGGTCTGGGTGGAACCGCGCAGACCCGGATCGAAGAAACGACGGGCACGTTCCGCGTGCTGGATCACGGCAACGATGCTGCTGGTACCAACGTCTGGACCTCGCAACTCCGTCGCGAGGCCGGCCCGGCCTACTCCTCCCAGGGCGATCCGGGACGCTTCGGCTACCGCTATACGTACGACCACGTCCGCGGCGCGGTCGAGACGGCGGCGTTCCCACGCGACCCGGCGGATCCGAGGCCGCCGGCGACGACGTCGACGATCCACTTCGGCACCCACGTCGTGAGCAGCGATGAGGCTGGCCGCACGAGCACGACCTTCCTCGACTCTTTCGGGCGAGTCTCCGAGTTGCACCGCGATGGGGGCGCGCTCGGCGTGGCGCGCACGAGGTACGGGTACGACGCGAACCATCTGCTCGCTTCCATCACGGATCCGAACGGACTGGTGACGGGCTACCAGCGCAACATGCTCGGCTGGACGACGGTGGCGGTGATGCCCGATGGCGTTCGCCACGAGCTCATCCACAACCAGCGGGGCCAGGTCGTCACGCGGACCGATCCGCGCGGCTCGCAGGTCAGCACGATCTACGATCAGGCAGGGAGGCCCGAGCGCGAGTACAGCACGACCTCGCTCAGTGGCGTTCGCGCCGTCGACGAGGAAGTTCGCTACTACACCGCATCGACGAGCACGGCACAGATCGGCTGGGTGAGAGAGCGCGAGGCGGATGACGTTGTCCAGGCGTTCACGTACGACGCGGGAGGAAGGCCTGCTCGCCGTGAGGGACGGTACCAGGGTGGAGTCTACGCGGTGGAAGCTCGGTGGACGACGGACGGGCGCCTGTCGGGTGTGGTCTTCCCTGATTGGTACGTGAAGTACCAGTACTACCTCGATGGCACGACGCGTTCGGTGTGGGACGACGCGGGCCATGTCCTCGGTGAGGCCTTGCTTGCCGACAACGGCCGACCGAGCGTCATCACGAGCGACCTGGGCCTCGAGGAGTCGTTCGACTATGACGCGCGAGACCGCATGACGCGCATCATGTCGTCGAACACCGGCGCCAGCGTCGTGCCGCTCGTCGACGACACCCTCGGCTGGGAAGACACGTCCGAGCTGGCGTCGATTCATCGCCGAGGGCTCCTGCCCGGCGTGCAGCCGCGCGCCTTCCCCGACGTCTTCAAGGTCACCCATGACTCGCTCGGTCACCTCCAGCGGGTCACGAAGAACGGCGACAAGTACGCGCAGTACACGCATGACCTCGGCGGGCGTCTCGTCGCCTTCAACGAGCTCGGCGACGCGTACTCGTATCAGTACTCGTACGACAAGATGGAGAGCCGCACGTCACCGGCGATGTCGCACTCCTACAAGTACGACGGTGCCGGCAACGTCCTTTCGAGCGTCCTCGTCGGAGCGCCGGGAGCCGGGTACGCTGGCCACCTCGCCTGGGACGCGAGCGGTCGCATCTCGGACGTGACGATCGAGCGCCCGCTGGGCGACGTCGACGCGACGTCGTACCACTACCTCGGCGGCGAGCTGTCTCGCGTCGTCGGCCCGGGCGTCCCTCCGTTCGAGACGACGGAGATGCTGCAAGTCGGCGACTGGCTCAGGGTCGACCTGGCAAACGAGGACGCGACCTACCGCGTCTTCCTCGGACCGCGCCTTCTCCTCGAGCGCAGGGCCGGCAGCATCGAGTACATCCACCGCACCCTCGGCGGCTCGACCGCCGCCGTCAGCACGTCCACCGGCTGGGTCTTGAGCCAGGAGGAGTTCCTGCCGTACGGACAATCCGAGATCCGCTCCGGCGGCTCGGCCCACGAGACCGGCTTCCACGGCCTGCGTCGCGACGAGCTCATCGTCGCCGGCCCTCGCGCTTACGACCCCGCGGCGGGACGGTGGCTCGCGCGCGACCCGATGATGTTCGACGCAGCCGGCCTCGCCTCGATGCTCGATCTCGACGGCTACTCGTACGCCTACGGCCGGCCATTCAGCTTCCGCGACCCCTCTGGTCTATCACCTGACAGCCAGGCGGAGTCCTATGGCGCGAGAGCAGGATTCGGCTGCTTCGGTCGTCCGTGCTTTGCCCAATATCAAGACTCGAAGAAGACGTGGAGTCGCCCCTCGTCGAACACGGGGCGGGGAATATCATGGTCAGATGGTCAACTCGCTATCGACCTCGGGAGTCTGCTTGATCCGACGATTTTCTCCGACGTGGCGAGCATGGTTGGTTCGCTTGCCCAGGGTGATATTGAAGGTGCGGCACTTTCCTATCTGGCCATCCTCGCGACGGCGACCTTCGCCGGTGACGAAGTAGTTGAAGGAATCAAGGTAAAGCGCAGCGGCGATAGGCTGGCGAGCGAGGCAGCGAGCAGTGTCGACAACGTGGTTGACGCCGTTAGTACGGCGAATCGGGCCGGGGTGCCCTATCCACAAGTGCGGCACCCTGGCACTGGTGAAGTGATCCCATTTCCCGGTCAGGGACTCAAACAGGTACCGGCCAATCAGCGCGTGCCATGGGATGGTCGTCACGACCGGGATGCGTACATCAAGAAATGGTATGCTGCTGGGTACGCTACACCGCCAGGCGGATGGGAGAAATACGACATTCATCACATCGTTCCACGCGAGTATGGCGGAACGAACGCATTCGAGAATCTCGTGCCCGTGGAACGCAGAGTGCATCAAACCCAATTCAACCCTTGGTGGGCAAACTACTGATGAGCAGAGTCAAAGACGCCCTTTCGCTGTTTTTTCGAGAACAGAAGCCGATTGTCGATGGCGGAATGCATCTCGTTTCGTTTCTTTCAGCCCGTTGCGCCAATGGACAGGTGGAGCTCGCTTGGCCTGGCATTGTCGTACCGAGCGACGCACAGGATCTCTGGGGCGCCTGCTGTGGGGCCCGTCTGTTCGCGGACGTTTCGTATGGTCAGTGGGGGCTGGTGCTCTTGGATCCGTTCAGCAGCGCCGCGCGGACGGCTCAGGAAAAGGGGATTCGACCTGCCGAGTACAGGCCCGACGACATGATCGTCGGAGAATTCTTGGGAGACTCGGACGTTGTAGTTCTCTGTCCCTCCGAAGCCGGTTCCCGTCGTGTATTGATCGCGCCACCGCTGGATCCTCGTGATACGTGGTTCGCAGTTGGCCCGGAGCTGGCAGATCTGATCACGGCCTTCCATGACTCGAATGGCGAGAAGTTCTGGGTCCGACCGTCTGCACAGATGTCGTGACGAACCGCCGAGCGACACTCGTGCAGCCGGCGCCGCCGGGCAGAACAACCCCGCGCGCTACTGACAGCGGGGCAGGCCGCCGGGGACCTCGAGGACGAACTTCTCGGGGGTGAGCTCGAGGTCGAGGACGCGCTCCTTCCAGATGACGAGGAGGTCAGCTTTCTCGCCGGGGGAGCGGAAGCGGGACTTGCCGGGGACGCGGCGGGGGAGGCCGTGCACGTCCTGCACCGTGGTGTAGTCGGTGTTGTCGATGCGCCACTCCTGCGTGCCGTCGGCGAGCTTGACCTCGCTCGTGATGATGTCGGCGCGGCCGTCGCGGGCGTCGAGGATGATGGTCTGGGTGCGGCCGTCGTCGCCGGTGAGCGTGAGCACCTCCTTCGAGGCCTTCTCGTCCCACTTCAGCGTGCCGGTGGCGCCGGGGACGACCGGGGTCGTGCCGGTCGCGAGCTGGACGAAGTCGTCGGGCGCGAGCGCGATGTTGAAGAGCGCCGCGATCGTCTCCTTGCTGCACGGGCCCGCGAGCTGGCAGTTCTTGTTCTTGTCGATGAAGACGTAGTCGGTGCCGTCGCAGGCGAGGTCGGCGATGACGTCGCTGCCCGCCGGCGAGAGCGCG
>JAIOII010000714.1 GCA_019912685.1 Kofleriaceae bacterium | reverse complement strand
GGGCGCGCGATCGCAAGACGGGGCAGCTCCTCCTGCGCTCGACGCCCGCCGGCGCGCTGGCGGCGGTCGACGGCGTCATCCTCGGTCGCACGCCCGTCCTCTGGGAGGGCGCGCTCGATGGCCAGTCGCACGAGTTCACGTTCGCGATGGCGGGCCACGCGCTCGCCCGCTACCGCTTCGTGCCGGTGACGAGCGGCGTCGTGCACGGCACGCTCGTCAAGCTCACCGACGATCGCGACGCCGGCGTGCCCGAGATCCCGTCGGCGCGGCCGTAGCTCAGCTCGGCTTGTAGAGCGTGATCAGCTTGCTGCCGCGGTCGAAGCCGACGTTCTTCTCCATCACCCAGAGCGTGTCGCCGACCCAGCCCCAGCGCAGCTTCTTCTTGGGCGCGTGGATGCGCGCCTTGCGCACGGCGCGATCGCCGTCGACCTCGAACAGGTCGAGGTACTCGGGGTCGGCCTTCTTGCGTGCCACCGCCGGTGGGTTGACGGGATCGATCTGGAGCGACAGCCACAGCTTGTCGCCGCGCACGGCGTACGCGAGCGACGCGGCCACGTACAGCTCCAGCGGCTGGTCGAGGGTGAGGCCGCTCGCCACGCCGTCGCGCCAGACCTCGACGGTCGAGTTGTCCTCCTTCATGCGCGCGAACAGGCGGTGCGGATGCTCCGCCATGATCTCGAGCTTGCGGGCGCGGCCGACGAGGTCGGTGATCGGCTCGTCCTTCACCCACGTCGCGGTGAGCAGGTCCCACGCCGCGTGCGTGTCGGGCGAGCGCTGATCCTCCTTCTTGCGCCAGACGCCGCCGCGCGTGCCGACGACGACGGTCATGTCGTCGAGGAAGTAGTGCGGCGTGAAGTCGAGGGTGGCGTCGCGGCCGTCCTTGCCGACGACGAGGCGGCCCGACTTCTTGCCGAGCTTCTTGCCCTTCGCGAGATCGAACGCCTCGACCTGGTGGAGCAGGCCCTTGCGATAGCCGGGGTCACGCGTGTACGCGATGATCGCCTGCTGGCCCGCGAACGGGCGGACGAAGAAGTCGGTCGCGGGGCGGAGCCTGGGGGCGCGCTTGAGCGGCTGGCCGTCGAGCCCGACGAAGAACGGGGTGATGGGCGCGTCCTCGGGCACGCCCTCCGCCCGCCGGGGCACGACGAAGAGCTTGTCGCCGAGCAGGTAGAAGCGGCGCACGGCCTCCGTCATGGGCTTCACGTCGACGCGCGCGACCTCGCCCGCGTCGGCCATGCCGAGCACCTGGATCTCGACGTGCTGATCGCCGTCGGTGACCACGACGCCGAGGTGGGTGCCGTCGTCGGTGACCACGTCGTCGAGGAAGCCGCGCGCGGGCGAGAAGGCGCCGAGCGGCGTGAGCCCGACGAGCGGCGCCGGCGGCGGGGCCTTCACGATCTTGGGGACGACCTTGGGCGCGGGCCGCTGCGGCGGGCGTGGCGGCGGTTTGCGCGCCGGCTGCGCCACCGCGACGGCGGCGGCGAGCAGGACGAACGTGCACGTGGCGACGGCGAGACGAGTGCGCATCATCCCCTGGGCCCTCCTGGCCTCCTCCGGGAGTGCCACGGTTGGCGCCGGCGCGCAACTGCGTAAACTCCGGGCCCTGACCTCGCGCACGGTCCACCACGGCGACGGCGTCGCGTTCCTCGGGACGCGGCTGCTGGACGATCACGCGATCGTCACGTCCTTGCCCGACTGGTCGGAGGTCCCGGCGCTGGGCGTCGACGGCTGGCGGCGCTGGTTCGTGGACACGGTCGCGCTCGCCTGCCGCGCCGTCGCCGACGACGCGGTCGCGATCTTCTTCCAGACCGACGTGAAGCACGACGGGCGCTGGATCGACAAGGGCCACCTCGTGCACGCGGGCGCCGACGCCGCGGGCTCGCACCTCCTGTGGCACAAGATCGCGTGCCGGGCGGCGCCGGGGACGATCACGTTCGGGCGGCCGGCGTACGCGCACGTCCTGTGCGTCTCGCGCGCGCTGCGCCTGCCGCCGGGGCGCTCGACGGCGGACGTCCTGCCCGGGCTCGGCGAGATGACGTGGTCGCGAGCGATGGGCGTCGACGTGTGTCGCGCGGTGGCGGCGTTCCTCGTCGAGCACACCGCGACGCGCACGGTGGTCGACCCGTTCTGCGGCGTCGGCACGATGCTCGCCGCGGCGA
>JAIOII010000713.1 GCA_019912685.1 Kofleriaceae bacterium | reverse complement strand
GCGTCGACGTCATCGCGTGGGTCGACGAGGTGCAGGGCATCGCCGCCAACGTCGATCCCGACGGCGACGGCGTCACCCGCGAGGCGATCGAGGCGACGCCCGTGCGCTGTCCCGACGCCGCCGTCGCGGCGCAGATGATCGAGCGCATCGAGCGCGCGCGCAAGGACGGCGACTCCGTCGGCGGCGTCGTGCGCTGCGCGTGCCGCGGCGTGCCCGCGGGCTGGGGCCAGCCCGTGTTCGACAAGCTCGACGCCGAGCTGGCGCGCGCGATGCTCTCGATCCCGGCGGTGAAGGGCTTCGAGGTCGGCTCCGGGTTCGCCGGCACGCTCCTCACCGGCAGCGAGCACAACGACCTGTTCGTGCGCGGCGACGACGGCGCGATCCGCACGACGACGAACCGCTCCGGCGGCATCCAGGGCGGCATCGCGAACGGCATGCCGCTCGCGATGCGCATCGCCTTCAAGCCGACGGCGACGATCATGCGGCCGCAGGACACGGTCGACCGCGACGGCAACGCCGCCGTGCTCGAGCCGCGCGGCCGGCACGACCCGTGCGTCCTGCCCCGGGCCGTGCCGATCGTCGAGGCGATGGCGCTCCTCGTCCTCGCCGACGCCTACCTGCGCCATCGCGCCCAGGTCGGCTGACTCAGTTCGCGTACTGCACGGTGACGTCGAAGCCGTGCTTCACGACGCTCGAGTCGGTCGCGAGCCGCAGGTAGAAGTAGCGACCGGCAAACTCGTCGGTCGACCCCGGCGGCGTGGTGCCGGTGTAGCGCTGCACGCGGACCCACGCGTTGTTCTGCCACGCGTACACCTCGAGCCAGTCGTAGTTGCGCTCGAGGTCGAACGCGCCCGACGCGAGCAGCCGCATCTTCTGGGCGCCGGCCGGCAGGTACACCTGCCGCCAGTCGCTCGCGTTGTTCGCGTAGGGGTGCGCGGTCTGGAAGCGGAAGCCGGCGAAGTCCAGCCACGCGGTGTCCGGGTTCCAGTTGCAGGCGTTCGCCTCGCACGACCACGAGCCCGGGCCCGCGGGCCGCACGAGCCAGCCGCAGTCGACCGGCGCGTCGCAGTAGTCGTAGCCGCGGCACACGCCCGTCGCGTCCTCGAACGGCGGGCTCCACGTGCTCGGCGCGTAGCGGCAGCGCCCCTGGCAGTCGAGGTCGTTCGGGCCGCCGCACGGGTCACCGTCGACGCCGCACTCGCCGTCGTGCACGACCGGCATGTCGGCGCAGCCCGCCGCGCACGCGTTCGAGTACGTGCGGCCGTCCTGGCCGCAGACCGGCTGGTAGACGGCCGGGCACACGCAGCCCGCCTCCTCGACGCACGCGCCGTTCTCGCACGCGAAGCCGGCCGCGCAGGTGAGCGCGCCGCCGGTGCCGCAGACGAAGAGGCTCTCGAACCCGGCGATCGCCTGCGCGTCCGCGGTCGGGAACGAGCCCTGGGGGCGCGTGAACGTGTGGAGCGCGCCCGAGACCGCGATCTGGAACGTCTCGTTCCAGTTGCTGACCTCGGAGACGTCGGGGCGGGTCAGGAGGCCGGCGTCGACGATCGCGCGCAGCGTGGCCTGCAGGCGCGCGTGATCGATCGTGCCGATCTGCGTCACCCGGGTGTCCTCGCCCGGGCGGTAGACGACGTCGTACGCCGCGGTGCCGACGGCGCGGTGGCCGTTGACCTGACCGGTGAAGCCGCCGCCGATCGCGTGCTCGATCGAGACGTCGCCGTCCTCGACGCACGTCGGCTGACGCGGGCACTCGCACGTGCCGCGGCTCGGGTTGGTGTCGAGCTCGCCGTCCTCGCAGCGGCGGATCGCGATCGCCGGGCAGAGCACGCTCGCCTCGACCTCGACCGAGTCGATGCGGAAGCCGTCACGGACGATCGAGTAGTCGGTCTCGAGGCGGACGTTCAGCGCGAGCGTCTGGTCGAGCTCGAACCACTCGGTCCAGGTGTCGTCGTGGGTGCCGTCGAACGACTGCGAGCCGTACGGACCCTCGACGTGCACGAAGTCGTAGCGCGCCTCGGTGCGGAGCGTCGCGAAGTGGAGGCGCGCGCGGACGGCGCAGGCCGGGACGTGGCCGGCGAGCGCGACCGGGAACGTCTGGTCCAGGTCGTTGGTGTAGGGGTGAGCGGACTCGACCGAGATGGTGGCGCGGATCGCCTCGCCGTCACCCTTGCCCTCCGAAGGGCCGGGGAGCGGGGTACCGGGCGGCGACTCCTCCACGATCTCTCCCTTCCCGGGCTCGACCTTGTCCATGCAGCCGGCGGCCATGGCCGCCACGATGAGAACGAACGAACGAAGTTTCATGGCGCGCCGCGCCGAAGCAGGTTTCGTGCCCCAAGTGGCCGTCCTAACCACGCATTGTGTGGCAGATCGCGCCGGCTACTCGCCTTGCCAGGCTAGTCCACCTAGCGAACCAGACGTCGCACTTCGACGAAGTCCTGCGGCCGGCGGTCGCACTTCCCCGTGCAGGTCTCGATCTCCCAGGCGTGCCGGGCGCACACGAGCCGGTCCCCGTCCAGCCACCCATCCGACAGCCAACCCCCGTCGTGGGGGCACCGATCGTCGAGGGCGAACGCCTGCCCGTCCTCCAGCACGACCACCGCCACCGCCCGCTCGCCGTCCCGTGCGGCGATCACGTCCCCGGGAGCCGCACGCTCGAGCACCTCCTCGACCGACGGCCGCCCGAGCACCGGTCCGGGCGCGTCGGGGTCGTACCCGAGCAGGTCGGCAACCATCGCGGCGGAGCTCACCACCGGCCGACGCTACGAAGTCGGTCTGACGGTCCCGGCTTTCTTGCCCGCCCCTGGAACCCAAGATATCGTCGCACCGACGGTGGCGTGCGTCCTCGTCCATACCGAGGTCGAGGGCGATCGGCCCACCGACCATGCCCGCGCCGTGCTCGGCGAGGGACGGCGGATCGCGTCCAGCCTCGGCGCGAGCCTTCACGCCGTGGCGGTGATCGGCGCCGATCAGGAAGTGCCGGTGGGCCACACCCTGATCGAGACGCTCGGGCGCGCCGGCGCCGACCGCGTGCTGCTCGTCGCCGCGGAGAAGCCGGCGCCGATCCTGTGGTCGACGATCGGCGCCGCGCTCGTGACCGCATGCGAGCAGGTGCAGCCGAGCCTCGTCCTGCTCGCGTCGACGGCGGGCGGGCGTGACATCGCGCCGCGCCTGGCCGCGCACCTCGGCGGCGCGTACTTCGCGGAGCCCGCGGTCG
>JAIOII010000712.1 GCA_019912685.1 Kofleriaceae bacterium | reverse complement strand
GCCGTGCGCGCCATGGTCAGACCTGCCGGTAGAGCTCGAGGTGGTCGAAGAAGCCGCGGCGCGTGACGTCGCGGACCGAGAAGCCGAAGCCGCCGCGCCCCGAAGTGAGCGGCTGGCTGCCGCTGTTGATGCCGAGGTGGTCGTCGATGAACTCCGCCATGCCGGGCACGGGCTGCCAGTCGGGTGGCGTGCCGAGGGCGTGTGCGTCCAGGTCGTTGCGGAACACCTTGAGGACGACGTCGCCGTTGGCGTTGACGATGACGTCGAGGCGCAGGTGCAGCCACGTCGCCTGCGCGAAGCTCTCGCTCGACTTGAGCAGCACGCCGGGGCCGTCGGCGTCGGGCAGCCCGGGCACCTGGCGATCGCCGGTGAAGTCGTCCGAGTACTCGTGGCGGTGGTCGTCGTACGCGTCGCCCATGTCGGACTCGCCGGAGAGCGCGACGTCCTGCCCCTGCCCCGGCGTCTCCTCCATCACCGACGACGGCACCGTCCACTCGGACGACGGCGTGTCCTTCGCCGGCCCGAGCTCGAGAAGCAGGCCCTCGAAGTAGAGCTTCGCGATCACCTCGAGGCACTCGAGGTCGCCGAAGTCGCTCGCGTCGATCACCTGCATCACGCTGCGCCGCGTGTCGAACAGGCGGAGGATCGCGTTGTGCTCGTCGGGGATGTCACCGAGCCGCGCCGCCAGCTCCTTGGCGTCGACCTCGAAGCGCGTGTCGAGCGACGGCAGCTGCTCGCTCAGGCGCCCCCACTCGTCGAGGCGGCGCATGCCTTCCATGAGGAGCGCCTGGGCGGACACCGTGATCGCGTCGCGCCGGCGCACGGTGCGGAACACGACCTCGAACTCGCCCTCGTTCCATGTGAGGAGGCGATAGACGGCGTCCTCGGCCTGCAGCGGCCCGGCCTCGGCGTCGATGACCTTGCCGTCGCGGAAGTAGATCGCCGCCTGCTTGCCGCCCTCGCCGGTGAACGCGATGAGGCCCGACTTGCGGCTGATCTCGACGGTCTGGATCAGATCGACGACCGGCATGTCCGAGAGCCGGCCGGCGAAGCGCGTGCGACCGTCCCGCCGCTCCTCGATGCGCGTGCGCTGGCGCTTCTGCAGGAGGATGCGCGCGCGCGCGACGATCTCCTTGATGTAGATCGGCTTGGTCAGGTAGTCGTCGACGCCGAGCTCGAGGCCCTTGATCTTCGACTCGATGTCGGTCTGCGCCGTGAGGAAGACGAAGGGGATGTCGGCCCACGCCGGGTTCTGCTTCAGCCGCTGGCAGAAGCCGAAACCGTCAATTTCGTCGAGAACGGTTTCGGCGATGACGAGATCGGGCGCCGCGAGCTCCACCTGCTCGATCGCGTCGCGGCCGTTGACCGCGGTCGTGACGTTGAAGCCGGCCTTCTTGAGGGAGACCTCGAGGACGCGGAGACTACGCGGGTCACCGTCTACGAGAAGAAGGCTCTGCTTGGACACGGGCTCCCCAGCCGCACAGATGGTACAAGAGTCCGTAGCGACACGCCATTCGGCGAGGCGCGCGACGCGTGGCTGAGACGCTCTTCGAGCTGCCTTTCGGTGCGACGACGATCCGGGCCTGGACCTCGGCGCGGGTCACGGAGGTCGAGGGGCCGCGGCTCGCCGGTCCGCCGCCGCCGGTCCGTCCGTTGCTGGAGCGCGCGCTCGATGCGCCGGTCGGTTCGGAGCGTGTCGAGCAGAGGGTCCGCGCCGGCGACCGGGTGACGCTCGTCGTGAGCGACGCGACGCGCGACGAGCCCCGGGCGGAGCTCATCGCGGCGGTGCTCGACCGACTTCCCGAGGTCCGGCTCACGGTCGCGATCGCCTCGGGCACGCACGGGCCCACGCGCGGCGCCCTGCCCTCCGGCCTGGAGGCGCTGGCGGGGCGAGTCCACGTGCTCGTGGATCACGACGGTCACGACGACCGCGACCTGGTGACCGTCGGGACGACGGCGCGGGGAACGCCGGTCATCGTTCACCGCGCCGTGGTCGACGCCGACATGGTGGTCGCGACCGGCGTCATCCGGCCGCACTACTTCGCCGGCTGGGGCGCCGGCGCCAAGGCGATCTTCCCCGGGCTCGGGCAGGCCGCGGCGATCCGGATCAACCACCGCTGGAAGACCGACCCGACGGCGCGGCCGGGCGCCGTGGACGACAACGTGTGTCGGCTCGACCTGGAGGAGGCGGCGGCGATGGCCGCGCCGCGCTCGTTCCTGCTCGACGGGGTCGCCGACGCCCACGGGCAGGTTCGTGGCGCGGTGTCCGGCTGTCTTCGGGCCGCCTTTCGTGCCGGGGTCGACCTGGCGCGCCCGTGGGTCACGAGGGCCGCGCCGCGGAGCAGGTGCATCGTGGTCAGCGACCTGGCGCCGGTGACCGACAGCCTCTACCAGGCGAGCAAGCTGGTGGCGGCGGTCGCGCACCTGCTCCTGCCGGGAGGAACGGTCGTGGTCGTCGCTCCCTGTCCCCGCGGGGTCGGTCCGGTGGACGTCGTTAACCAGTCCATCTACGAGATCGGCCTCCGCCCACGCCTGCCGGCGGACCATCGCATCCTCCTGGTGTCCGGGTGTCCGGCGGCGGAGGTGTCTGCCACGTACGCGCTGGCGGTCGACTCTCTCCAGGACGCGATCCGTGGAGCGGACGACTTGCTCGTCGTGCGGGGCGCCAGCAAGCTGCTGCTCGAATGATCGCGCCCGAGCTCCAGCGGTTCGTCGAGCTCTTCGTCCGGTGGAACGGGCGCATCAACCTGTCCGCGGCGCGCACCGTGGAGGAAGTCACGCTACAGGTAGTGGACTGCTTGGCCTTGGTGCCCTACGTGGAGGGCCCGCGCGTGCTGGATGTGGGCAGCGGTGGAGGGCTTCCTGGCCTGGTCCTGGCGCTGTCGCTTCCGGATATCCACGTCGTCTCGCTCGAGCCCGTGCACAAGAAGGCCGCCTTCCAGTCCACGGCCATCCGCGAGCTGGGCATCCGGAACGCGGAGGTGCAGGCGCGTCGGGTCGACCCGGACGTGGACACCGGGTTCGACACGGCGATTTCGCGGGCTACCTTCGACCTGAGGGAGTGGCTCGATCGCGGCCGGCGGCTTGTACGGTCGGGAGGCGTCGTGCTCGGGATGGAGGGACGGGAGCAACGCGAGCTACCGGCGGATGCGGAGCGGCTGCCGTACGCCCATGGCGACCGGACTCGGGCAGTGATCCGCTACCGACCTTGATGTTCCACGTGGAACAGCTGGCTCAGCTCGTCCAGCGCGCGGGGGAACGCGAACACGGGAACATCGACCCGCTTGGAGATCTCGGCCAGGTGCATCTGCGCCTCGACCGGCGGATCGCTTGGGCGAACGGAGAGAACGATCGCCGAGAGCCGGCAGGTGCGCTGGATCGCTCGCGCGGTCAGCAACGTGTGGTTGATGGTTCCGAGGCGGGACGCCGAGACGAGCACCACGCCCGACGGCGAAAGGTCCTCCACGAGATCGCAGAAGAGTCGATCGTGGTCGAGCGGGACCATCCAGCCGCCGGCCCCCTCCACGAAGCAATGCGAGTGAACGGCGGACGACCCACGGATCCAGCTGGACATCGCGTCGAGATCGATCTTCCTCGACTCGGCCGCCGCCGCCACCGAAGGGGCCGCAGGCAGGTCGAAGTGGGCCCACACGGTGGCGTCGATCGGCTGGCCGGAGGCAGCCGCGAGCTGGGCCGCGTCCGAGGTCGCCTCGCGCCAGCCGGTCTCGAGGGGCTTGAGCGCCACCGCATCGAAACCGTTTCGCCGGAGCCGGCTCACGAGCGTCGAAGTCACGAAGGTCTTGCCCACCCCGGTATCAGTGCCGGTGACGACGTAGAGGCTCATCGCGATGTTCCACGTGGAACAAACCAGCCCTCCGCCTCCAGTGCATCCAGTGCGCCCATGATCTGACCGAGATCAGCGTCTGTGAGCGCCGCCGACAGCGAAAGGCGAAGCCGGGACGTCCCGACAGGCACAGTCGGCGGGCGGATCGCCTGCACGAGAAGTCCTGCCTCCATGAGCCGATTCATGGCCGCCACAGCGCGACGATCGTCGCCCACCACGAACGGTACGATGTGACTCGCGCTGTCGATCGTCCGTCGATGCCGTTCGAGCCGTTCTCGGAGCGTCGTCCCCTCCTCCGAGCTCACGAGCCGGACCGCAGCAAGGCCCGCCGCCAGCGCCGGCACCGGCAATCCGGTGGAGAAGACCAGCGACCGCGCCCGATTCCACAGGACGTCCACAAGCGCCGCCGTGCCGAGAACGTACGCACCTGCCGCGCCGAACGCCTTGCCCAGCGTGCCGATCACCACGTCCGCGCCAGCCGACCAGCCCAGTCCGCGCCCGTCGCCGACCGCGCCGACGGCGTGCGCATCGTCGACCATCAAGATCGCCCCTGCGGCCGCGGTCAGCTCGCGTAACGTACCGAGAGGACTGAGATCCCCGTCCATCGAGAAGATGCTCTCGGTGACGACGAGCCGGCGCCGCCCTGGATGGGCCGCCAGCAGCTCCGACAGATGCTCGAGATCGTTGTGCCGGTAGACGACGATCTGCGCCCGCGAGAGCCGGCAGCCGTCGATGATGCTCGCGTGGTTCAACTCGTCGGAAAAGACGACATCCCCTTTTTCAGCGAGTATCGGAATGACACCGGTATTGGCTGCGTAGCCGGAATTGAAGAGCCGCGCCCCGGTCGCGCCGTGCAACGAGGCGAGCGCGTGCTCGAGCTCCTCGCACAGGGCGACGTTGCCGGTGATGAGCCGCGGCGCTCGCCGAGCGCCGGATGCGTCGCGAGCCCGAGGTAGTCGTTCGACGAGGCGTGGACCAGCTTCGTGCCGCCGACCCAGACATGTGCGCCGTCGCGCTTCGTGATCACCCGCGGCG
>JAIOII010000711.1 GCA_019912685.1 Kofleriaceae bacterium | reverse complement strand
CACCGGCGGCGGCGTCGGCGCGCGCCCCACCGTGCGCTGCGTGCGCTCCATCAGGAGCTGCGCCGCGCGCGGATCGCGGCCGAACGGCACCAGCGCTTCCGCGAGCGCGCCGACGTTCGGGTACCGCTCGGCCGGCGACTTCGCGAGACACGTCATGATCACGTCGGCGAGGCCGGGCGGCAGCGGATTGGTGAGCGGCATCGGCGGATCGACCGCGACCTTCACGCACATCTCGCTGAAGCTCTCGGCCTCGAACGGCCGGTGACCCTGCACCAGCTCGTAGAGCACCGTGCCGAGCGACCAGATGTCGGTGCGCGCGTCGACGCTGCGCGCGGACCGCATCTGCTCCGGTGACATGTACGCCGGCGTGCCGAGCACCGACTGCGTCTGCGTCAGCGAGACCTCGGTGAGGCCCGCCGCGATCTTGGAGATGCCGAAGTCGAGCACCTTCACCAGCACGCTGCCGTCGGTCCGCCACGTCACGAAGATGTTCGACGGCTTGATGTCGCGGTGCACGATGCCGAGCGCGTGCGCCTCCGACAGCGCCGCGCATGCCTGCAGGACGAAGTCGACCGCGAGCTCGGGCGCGATCACGCCGCTCTGCTCGAGCATGAGGTCGAGGTCCGCGCCCTCCAGGTACTCCATCACCATGTAGGGGACGTGGCCGTCCAGGGTCCCGACGTCGATCACCCGCGCGACGTGCTCGTTCTTCAGCTTGACCGCCGCCTGCGCCTCGCGCAGGAAGCGCTGCGCCGCCTCGGGGTCGGACGCCGTGTCGCGCCGCAGGAACTTGATCGCGACCTGCTCGTCGAGGTGGAGGTGCGTCGCGCGCGCGACGATGCCCATGCCGCCTTTGCCGAGGATCGCCTCGATGCGGTACTTCCCGAGCAGGACGGAGCCAACCTCGACCCCGACGTCGTCGTCCGACGATGCCCCCGGTCTGGACACTGCCGCCATGGTAGCAGGTCCGCGCTGCGCCGGCCGCCACGCGGCCGCCGGTAACGGCGCTTACGCCATCTGGTGGATCTTGAGCATGTTCGTCGAGAGGCCCGCACCGACCGGCACGCCCATCGTGATGACGACGGAGTCGCCGGAGCGCGCGATCCCGCGCGACGAAAGGAGCTGCTCGACGCGATCGATGAGCTCGTCGGTCGTCGCCATCGAGTCGATGTGGACGGGCGTGACGCCCCACACCAGCGCCAGGCGCCGGTACTGCACGTCGCTGGTCGTGAGCGCGACGATCTTCGCCTCCGGGCGGTACTCGCTCATGAGCCGCGCCGCGCCGCCGGAGTTGGAGACGACCGCGATCGTCTTGATGCGCATCTCGCGCGCCGCGATCACGGCGGCGTGGGCGATCGCGTTCGCCGACACCGCCATGTTGAGCTGGGGCAGCTCGAGGTTCTGGCGGTAGTAGGTCGAGCCCTCGATCTCGCCGATGATGCGCGCCATCGTGCGCACCGCCTCGACCGGGTACTTGCCCGACGCGGTCTCGCCCGAGAGCATGAGCGCGTCGGTGCCGTCGAGCACGGCGTTGGCGATGTCGGAGGCCTCCGCGCGCGACGGGCGCTGCTGCACCATCATCGACTCGAGCATCTGGGTCGCGGTGATGACGATCTTCCCCTTGGCGTTGGTGAGCTCGATGATCCGCTTCTGGATGAGCGGCACCTTCTCCGGCCCGATCTCGACGCCGAGATCGCCGCGCGCCACCATGATGCCGTCGGCGGCCTCGATGATGTCGTCGAGGCGGTCGACCGCCTGCGGCTTCTCGATCTTGGCGATGATCGGGATCGAGACGTTGTCGAGCGTGACCAGTTGCCGCGCCTCGAGCACGTCCTCGGGCTTGCGCACGAAGGACACCGCGACGTAGTCGACGCCCATGCGCAGGCCCCACTGCAGGTCGAGCTTGTCCTTCTCGGTGATCGCGGGCGCGGAGACCTCGACGCCGGGCAGGTTGATGCCCTTGTTGTTCTTGAGCGTGCCGCCGGTGACGACGAGGCACTTCACCTCCTTCTCGGAGACCTCGGTCACCGCGAGCGTGAGGTAGCCGTCGTCGAGGAGGATCTGATCGCCCGCCTTCACGTCCCGGGGCAGGCCGGCGTAGCTCGTCGACACGCGGTGCACGTCGCCGATGACGTCGGTGTCGGTGGTGATCGTGAACGTCGCGCCCGGCGTGAGCTCGATCTGGCCCTCGGCGAAGCGGCCGACGCGGATCTTCGGCCCCTGGATGTCGAGCAGGACCCCGACGGCGCGCCCGCGCTTGTCGGCCTCGGCCCGGACGTTCGCCAGCACTTTCGCGTGATCCGCGTGACTTCCATGCGAGAAATTCAGGCGCACCACATCGAGCCCGGCGTCGATGAGCTCCCCGATCTTCTCGGGCGTGTTCGAGGCCGGCCCCAGGGTGCAGACGATCTTCGCGCGTCGCATCGCGGCGGAGTAGACCACGGATGCGGCCTTGGGGTATACGGGCGCCCGATGCGCCGTACGACGTTCATGGTGACCGCGGGGATCGTGTGCGCGGCCGCGTGCACCGTCGACCGCGAGCCGCCCAACCTGGTCGGCCAGGACGTGCGCCTGACGTTCATCCACACGTCGGACATCCACTCGCGCCTGTTCCCGTACAACTTCGTGCCCAACCGCTTCGAGCGCGAGGGCGGGCTGGTCCAGGCCAACGCGCCGTTCGGCGGCGTCGCGCGCATGGCGACGATCGCGCACGACATCCGCGACTCGTCGAACCGCTCCTTGTGGATCGACTCCGGCGACTGCTTCCAGGGCGCGCCGGTGTTCAACATGTTCAAGGGTGAGGCCGAGATGCGGGCGCTCACCACCGCCGGCATGGACGCCGCGGTGATCGGCAACCACGAGTTCGACCTCGGCTCGACCAACCTCTTCGAGCAGATCGACAACTGGGCGGGCTATCGCCTCCTCGCCGCCAACTACCTGTTCGAGGATCCGCCCAACCCGGACCAGCGCTCGCTCCGCGACGTGGTCCGGCCGTACGCGGTGTTCGACGCCGACGGGCTGAAGGTCGGGGTGATCGGCATGGCCAACTGGTCGTCGATGACCGGCATCTTCGAGGGCGGCAACTCGCTCGGCATCCGCCCGCTCAAGGACGACGTCGTCCTGCGCCAGTACGTGGCGCTCCTGCGGCCGACGGTCGACGTGCTCGTCGTCGTCAGCCACCTCGGCCTCGACGAGGACGAGGGCCTGACCGCGGCCGACGTGATCGACGAGAACGAGGCGCTGCCGCTCGAGGGCGTCGACGTCATCCTCGGCGGCCACCTCCACATCATCACCAACCCGCCCAAGATCATCCCCAACGCCGACGGCGGCCAGACCGTGCTCGTGCACTCGGGCGCGTTCGCCAAGTTCGTCGGGCGCCTCGACGTGGTGGTGCGGGTCGGCGACGACAACAGCGACCCGGCGCGGCGCAGCCGGGTGACGTCGTTCAGCTACGACTCGATCCCGGTCGACAGCCGCGTGCCCGACGATCCCGAGGTCGCCGACGTCCTGTGGCCGTACTCGGTGGCGATCAACCGCGAGCTCGATCTCGACGGCGTGTTCGGCTACGTGGCGACGAGCGGCGAGGCCAAGATCACCCGCAACGATCTGTCGGGCGGCGACTCGCAGCTCGGCAACCTGGTCGCGCGCTCGATGCAGACGCGCTCGGGCGTCGAGGCCGAGTTCGCGCTCACCAACTCGCTCGGCATCCGCGCCGACTTCGAGCAGGGGCCGCTGACCGTCGAGCAGATGTTCAACGTCTTCCCGTTCGAGAACTCGATCACGGTGATGTACCTGTCGGGCAGCGAGGTGCAGGAGACCCTCGACTTCGTCGCCCGCAAGTCGAGCGAGCGCGGCTGCCGCACGCAGGCGCAGGTCTCGGGCATCTGGTTCGACATGGTGTGCCGCGGCGCGTGCCCGGACACGAACCCCGACGACGGGTTCACGCCGACCGCGTGCGCCAAGAACCTTTATCTCGGCGAGAACTGCCGCGTCGACATGGACGGGGACGGCATCGGCGAGCCCGACGCCCCGATCGACACGCAGAAGTGTCGCCCGGTGGTGCCGACGGCCCTCTACCGCGTCGCGGTGAACGACTACATCGCGCGCGGCGGCTCGGGCTTCGAGGTGCTGAAGCGCAACACGTCCAAGCAGGACACCGGCGTTGGCCTGCGCGACGCGCTCACGGTGTTCCTGCGCAAGCAGGCGCAGTGTGCGCCCGAGGCGATCGACGTGACCGACACGCAGGTGCCGCAGCGCACGATCGTCGAGCGCTTCGGCCCCATCCCCTGCTTCGGCGACGTGCTCGAGCAGCACGAGGGTCGCATCCGGCCGGTGTTCGAATGACGCGCCTCCTGTGGATCGTCGCGGCCCTGGCGGCCGGCTGCGTCGAGGAGCTGCCGCCGCTCGACGAGATCACGTCGTTGCGCGTGAGCTTGCTCTCGCCGGCCGACCCGGGCGCCGAGGACCGGCGCCTCGACGCGAGCGTGACGTCGGCGGAGATCCGGGTCGAGGCGCTCGACGCGTACGGCGCGCTCGCCGACCTCGACGGGCCGGTGAAGGTGTACGCGCAGTTCCTCGGCACGCTCACGCCGGAGCTCGGCTCGGCGGCGCCGCTCGCGACGATCATGCTGACCGACGGCGTCTCGCAGCCGGCGACGGTGATGCTGCCGCGCGTGTTCGGCCCGACGGTGCTCTGGGTCGAGGACGACCGCGAGGGCGGCACGTTCCCGACCGGCACGTCGCCGATCCTCTGGTTCCGCGATCCGTTCATCTCCGACATCTCGACGCCGCGCGACGAGATGGCGCTCGACGCGCTCGAGAGCTCGCCGCTCGAGCTGAAGCAGGTGACGGTGCGCCAGTCGCGCCACGGCGCGAACGGCCGCCTCGTCGTGACCGGCACCTACGCGCAGGGTTACTCGCTGTCCGACGTCCTGTGCGCCGACGCGAACGGCACGCCGCCGTGCACCGCCGGGGACTACGACCACATCCTCATCTTCTCGTTCTCCCGGCCGCGGGACGAGCGCGGACGGAACATCGTCGCCGGCCAGTTCACGAACGGCTTCTCCGGCGGCGTGCAGGAGTTCAACGGCCTCACCGAGATCGGGTTCCCGCAGAGCTTCGTCGACGAGGCCGATCCGGTGTCGGTCGACGAGGCGCGCATCCCGGCGCCGGCGGTCGTGCAGTCCTCGTGGCTCACGAACATCATCGAGTTCGAGAAGCACGAGAGCGGGCTCCTGGCGATCGAGAACGGCACGGTGTGCCCGCTCGACGACGACTACACGACCTACAAGCAGTGGAAGCTCGACATCGGGCGCGGCTGCGGCTCGCCGATCAACGTGATCACCACGGGCGTCTCCGACTTCGATCCCGCGACCCGCGAGGGCATGACCGTCACCCGCGTCGTCGGCGTCCTGCGTCCGGTCAACATCGGCACGTTCAACGTCTGGATCATCTATCCGCGCACCGGCGCAGATCTCACCCTCTGAGGCTCTCGTGATCCGTACATCCTCGCTCCTCGCCTCCGGCCTCGCGTCGCTCCTCGTCTCGGCTGCCGCGCTCCTCGCGCTGCCCGGCCTCGCGCTCGCCCAGCCGACGCCGGAGCCCGAGCCGCCGCCTCCGGCCCAGCC
>JAIOII010000710.1 GCA_019912685.1 Kofleriaceae bacterium | reverse complement strand
CGCGGTCCCGCCGGGTCACGACGGTCATGACGCCGACGAGGAGCACGAGCGCACCGACGCCGATCGCGCCGAAGAGCAGGATCGAGCCGAGCATGCCCTTCTGCTCGATCGTGCGCGCGACGCACTCGGCCTTCACGCAGTACGAGCGCGCGTCGCACTCGTCGGTGCCGCACTTCGCCGGCAGGATCGTCACCGAGTCGGAAGCGAGGGTCGCGGTGCCGAAGGGCATCGACACCGACAGCTTCTTGCCCTCGAGCTCGCCGGCGGGCGCGAAGAACGTGACGACGTGCTCGCGCGCGATCTCCTTCGTGACCTGCGCGATCGCGGCGCGCCAGCCGCCCTCGGTCTTCACCCAGCGGAACGTGCCGTTCGAGCGGCGCGACAGCTCGCCGAGCGCGAGCAGCGGACGTACCGGGTGGTACTTGCCGTCGCGGCTCGGGCTGTAGCCGATCGTGTGGATGCGCACCGACGCCTTCTCGGCGGCGACGCCGGCCTTGGTGATCGCCGTCCTGGTCTCGTCGGTGACGTTGGGGATGCCCTTCGAGACGATCACGACGGCGGCGCGCGAGATCGCGTCCTTGTTCTTCGGCTTCTTCAGGCCGGCGCCGGCCTGCTTGACGCTGCGGCCGATGACCTCGACGAGCTCGATCTCCTCGCTGCTGTAGTCGATCTCGAGCTTCGAGAACGCCTTCCTGGCGTCCGCGGCCCGCAGGAGGCCCTTCGAGCCGGTGATCTCGGCGCCGTAGCCGATCACCTGGACGCGGACGCGCGGGCCCATCGCGGCGAGCGGCTCGACGAGCTCGGCGTCGAGGGCCTCCATCATGGCGTCGAAGTCGGCCTCGAAGTCGAGCGTGGTCGGGATCGCGACCACGAGCGACAGCTCGGCCTCGGCGTGCTCGAACGCGCCGATCAGGAACGGAGGCGAGGTGCCCCCAGCCTTCACCTTCAGCTGGGTCTCCTTGCTCTTGGCGTCGACCGGGGCCTCGACGACCTCGCCGCCGGTCTGGGTCGCGGAGACGAGCGCGCGCACCCGGACCTGGCCGGGGAGGATCGCGGGCCGGGTCTCGATGCGGTCGACGATGATCTTGTCGGCATGCACCGGCGACGTCGCGAGCGCGACCGCGAGACAGAGCGCCCCGGTGACGACGAACGTGCGCAGCGGGCGCATCGGGGCCGAAGGGTAGCGCATGCCGGCCCCCGCCGTCATAACCCGTGGGAAACAGGAAATGCGCCCGCGGCCGGTGTATCGTCCGCGCATGGTTCGTACGGGGTACCTAGCCGCCCTTTCTGCAACCCTCCTCGTGTCCTCGGCCGCGATTGCCACGGCGCAGCCGGATCCCGGCGTCGGCGGGAGCGAGGTCGAGCTCGACGAGGATCCGGCGCCGGCGACCGGCGACGAGACCGGCGGAGAGGAGGATCCCGACGCGCCGCTCATCGGCGACGCGCCGGCCGCGACCGGCCCGACGGCGCCGGCGCAGAAGAAGACCGGCTATCCGATCGCCGAGGTCGAGCGGCCGATCACGTTGCCCGACTTCACGTCGGAGGTGCGGCTCGATCTGCGCCTGTTCCCCGACCCGCTCGACGCCGAGTTCGGCCTGCGCGCGCGCTACGGCATCACGCGGCAGGCGCAGATCGGCGTGCGCTACTCGATCGGCGGCTTCTACGAGGACGGCAAGCCGAACGCCGGCGACGACAAGGCGACGTTCAACACCGGCAAGTCGGTCGCGCTCGAGTTCCAGTTCCTGGTGCAGGACTGGATCGCGCCGCGCGTGACGGTGCCGATGTACGTCGACCCGTTCGCGATCGGCATGACGCTCGGCGGGCAGATGAAGTTCAAGATCCTCGACAAGCTCGCGCTCGTCGGGTTCGAGGACGTCGTCGGGTTCCGGCTGAACGAGAAGTTCCTGCCCGACCTCGACAGCGAGCGCTACAACGAGGGAGCGGCTGACGCGGTCGCGATCAACGAGATCACGTCGAAGGGCTTCCTGCGCTTCGACGGCGGCGTCGTGTACCAGGCCAAGCCGAACCTCGCCGTCGGCGGCCGCTTCGGCGTGACGTTCAACGACTTCTCCGACAACGACGCGGCGACGTCGCTCCGCCTGCAGGTCCAGCACACGCCGAAGAGCATGATCGACGTGATCGGTCAGCTCGGCTGGCTCGCGCTCGACGACAACAACACGTTCCACATCGGCGCCGCGCTCGCCGTGCGGATCTGAAGCGCGCGCCGGGCTACTTGCTCGTCAGGTAGCCGTCGGCCTTCAGGAGCTCGGCGGTGAGCACCGCGCCGCCGGCCGCGCCGCGCACGGTGTTGTGCGAGAGCGCGACGAAGCGCCAGTCGAAGACCGCGTCGGGGCGCAGGCGACCGATCGAGACGCCCTGCCCCTGACCGCTGTCGCGATCGAGCCGGGTCTGCGGGCGGTTGTCCTCCTCGAAGTAATGGAGGAACGGGGTGGGCGCGCTCGGCAGCTTCAGCTCCTGCGGACGCCCGCGGTACGCCTTCCACGCGGCGAGGATCTCGTCCTTGCCCGGCTTCTTGTCGAACGCGACGAACACGGCGGCCATGTGGCCGTCGGAGACCGGGACGCGGATGCACTGCGCGGTGATCGCCGGCGCCGCCGCCGTCATGATCTTGCCGTCGTTGATCGTGCCCCAGATCTTGAGCGGCTCCTGCTCGCTCTTCTCTTCCTCGCCCTTGATGAAGGGGATCACGTTGTCGACCATCTCGGGCCAGCTCTCGAACGTCTTGCCGGCGCCGGAGATCGCCTGGTACGTGCACACCGCCATGCGGCGCGGGCCGTACGCGAGCAGCGGGTGGATCGCCGGCACGTAGCTCTGGATCGAGCAGTTCGGCTTGACCGCGATGAAGCCGCGCTTCGCGCCGAGGCGACGGCGCTGCGCCTCGATCACCTGCGCGTGATCGGAGTTGATCTCCGGGATCATCATCGGCACGTCCGGCGTCCAGCGGTGCGCGGAGTTGTTGGAGACGACGGGCGTCTCGGCGCGCGCGTAGTCCTCCTCGAGCTTCGCGGTCGCGGCCTTGTCCATGTCGACCGCGCAGAAGACGAAGTCGACCTTCGAGGCGACGGCCGCGATGTCGGAGGCGTCGATCACCGTGAGGTCGGCGGCGGCGGCGGGGACGGCGCCCGGGAGCGTCCAGCGACCGGCGACCGCGTCCTTGTAGGCCTTGCCGGCGGACGAAGGCGACGCGGCGACCGCCGTGATCTCGAACCACGGATGTTCGGCGAGGAGGGAGACGAACCGTTGCCCGACCATGCCGGTCGCACCGAGCACGCCGGCCTTCAGCTTCTTCGACATGCCTATTCTTTACACGGAGCTAGTGAGCGCGCACACCGCTTTCCCGCGCTTACGAGTGGAAATGGGAAATGCCTCTTGCGTCGGGCGCGGGTGCGGGCGAACGTTCGCGAGATGGCCGGACGGGACGAGGACGATACGGACACGCGCCCGGATCCTCGCTCCGGTCGACGCGTCCGTCTGGCGACGGGAACCCTGCCCCCGCTGCTCGCCGCCGACCCCGAGATCGCCGTCGAGCTCGAGCCCGACGGCCCCGACGGCGCCGACGGCGCCGAGGTCGGCGACGGCGGCGAGGTCGCCGAGGTCGCCGACGCCGCCGACAGCGGCGAGGTGCACGATCCCGGGCTCGCCGTCGACGCGCACATGCTCACGGTCGGCACGCACTGGTTCGGCATCACGGCGTTCCGGCCCGGCCAGGCGCTCGCGATCCGCAACGTGATCGCCGGCATCGACACGCTCGCGATCATGCCGACCGGCGCCGGCAAGTCGCTCTGTTACCAGCTGCCGGCGCTCGAGCTGAACGGCGTCACGCTCGTGGTGTCGCCGCTCATCGCGCTGATGAAGGATCAGCACGACAAGCTCGATCATCTCGGCATCGAGGTGCTGCGGCTCGACTCGACCTTGTCGCCGCGCGACGAGGCGGCGGCGCTGGCGCGGCTCGCGACGGGCAAGCCGTGCATCGCGTACGTCACGCCCGAGCGCCTGAGCGAGCCTCGCTTCCGCGAGCGGCTGCGCGCCGTGCGCGTGGCGCTGTTCGTGGTGGACGAGGCGCACTGCATCTCGCAGTGGGGGCACGACTTCCGCCCCGCGTACCTCGGGCTCGGCGACGCGCTGCGCGCGCTCGGCCGTCCGCCCGTGCTCGCGCTGACCGCGACCGCGCCGCCGAAGGTCAAGGACGACATCCTCGCGCAGCTCGGGATCCACTCGGCGTCGGTGATCGACATCGGGCTCGATCGCCCGAACCTGCGCTACCACGTCATGAAGGCGCAGAGCGAGCGCAAGAAGCAGGCGATCCTCTTGCGCCTGCTCGCGCGGCAGCAGGGCTCGGGCATCATCTACGCGGCGACGGTGCGCACCGTCGACGCGCTCGCCGACTTCCTGCACTCGAGCGGCGTCGAGTGCGGGCGCTACCACGGACGGATGCGCGCGAAGGATCGCGACCGCGTGCAGACCGCGTTCATGGAGCGCAGCGAGCCGCGCATCATGGTGGCGACGAACGCGTTCGGCCTCGGCGTCGACAAGCAGGACATCCGCTTCGTCATCCACTACAACTTCCCGGGGTCGCTCGAGAGCTACTACCAGGAGGCGGGGCGCGCGGGGCGCGACGGGAAGCCGGCGAACTGCGTCTTGCTCTACCAGCCGGAGGACAAGCGCATCCAGAGCTTCTTTCTCGGCGGGCGCTATCCCACGCCGGAGCAGACGCGCGCGGTGGCCGAGGCGCTCATCGCGACCTACGCGATCGGCGGCGGCGATCTCGACGCGGTGGCGGCGACGGCCGCGATGCGGCCGACGAGCGTGGAGCCCAGCGACGCGCGCGACGTCGACGATCCCGATCACGCCGTCCCGCTCAAGGACATCGCCGAGAAGGCGCTGGCGCCGGCGAAGAAGGCGCGCGTCGTCCTGTCCTTCCTGAAGGAGGTCGGGTTCGCGGCGGAGGCGCCGGGTCAGCGGTTCGTGCCGCTGACGGCCGAGCCGCCGAGCCTCGAGGAGCTGGCGCGCGCGACGGCGCGCTACGAGCAGAAGCGGGCGCAGGACCGGGCGCGGTTGCAGGCGATGCTGCGCTACGCGCAGTCGCACCTGTGCCGGTCGCGCTTGCTGGTGACGTACTTCGGCTACACCGACGGCGACGCGTGCGGCGTGTGCGACAACTGCCAGCGCGCGAAGGCCGACGCGCCGACCGAGCCGCCGCCGTCGCGCATCGCGGCGGTCGCCGCGGTGCTGGCGGCGCGTCGGCCTTC
>JAIOII010000709.1 GCA_019912685.1 Kofleriaceae bacterium | reverse complement strand
TCACCGCGCTCACCGCGCTCGCCGCGCTCACCGCGGCCTCCGCGCTCCTCCCGCTCGGGACGCGCGCGCGCCGGACCGGCGACCTGCAGGCACAGCTCCTCGAAGCGCTTCGCCTGCGCCTCGGCCTCGTCGCCGACGACCGGGCCGACCACCGCCCACTCGGCGCGCAGCTCCTCGACCACCTCGTACGGATCCCGGCCGTCGCCCTTGAACAGCGCGTTCTTCTGCATCGCGTGCTTGAGCTGCGCCGCGATCTCCTCCGGCGACGCCGCCGCCGACACCGCCGGCGCGTCCTCCGGCCGGAGCGCCTCGACGCGCGCCACCAGCTTCGTGCGCTTGTTCGCCATCGCCACCGGATCGAGATCGCTGCCCTTCAGCTCGGCGCCGTGCTCGGTGATCGCCTTCCGCAGCATCTGCTCGTACAAGGCGCCGATCTCGCCGCCCGGCGCATCGCCGCCCTCGCTCAGCTCCTCGATGCGCTTGCGCACCGCGAGCACCCGCGCGCCCACGTCCTCGCCGCCCGCGAGCACCGCCTCGATGTCGGCGCGCAGCCCCTCGACCTCGGCGCGTCGCGCGTCCGCCTCGGCGTCGCGCGCCGCGTCGCGCTTGGCGAAGAGCGCGTCGCACGCCGCGCGGAAGCGTTGCCACAGCGGCTCGACGTCGGCGCGCGGCACGCGCCCGATCTCCTTCCACTGCGCCGACAGGTTCTTGATGTCCCCGATCGCCTTGCCCCAGCCGGCCTCGCCGGGCGCCTTCGCCACGACCGCCTCCGCCTTCGCGATGAGCGCCTCCTTCGCGGCGGCGTTCTGCTTCAGCTCCGCCAGCTGCTCGTCGAGCATCGGCTTGCGCCGCTCGAAGAACGTGTCGCACGCGGCGCGGAACCGCTTCCACAGCTCGTCGCCCTGCTTGCGCGGGACGTGCCCCGACTCCTTCCACTTCTGCTGCAGCACCTTGAGCGCCTGCGCCGTCGCCTCCCAGTCGGTCGACTCCGACAGCGCCTCGGCCTCGGCGCACAGCGCCTCCTTCACCTTCGCCGCGTCGGCGTGCTTCGCGCTCTCGACGTCGCGGACCGCCTTGATCTTCGCGTACGCCGCGTCGGTGAGCGCCTTGAACTGCTCCCACAGCTCCTTCGACTTCTTGCCGGGGATGGGCCCGATCGCCTTCCACTGCTTCTGCAGCTCCTTCAGCACCTCGAGCCGCGGCGTCTCCAGCTCGGCGAGCTCCTTCGCCATCGCGATCAGCGACTCGGCCTTGGGCACGTTGGCGAACCGCTTCCAGTCCTCGGCCTCGCGCAGCTCGTTGGCGCGCACCACGAGCTTGCCGCGCACGTCGTCGTAGCGCGCCTCGAGCCGGGCCCGCGCGTCGGGCGCGGCGCGGCCGAGCTGCGCGAACGCCGTCCGCGCCTGCTCGAGCAGCCGGTCGATCGCGCGCACGTCGGGCGCCTCGAGCAGGCTCGCCATCTCGTCGACGAGCGCCTCGAGGCTCTGCGCGATCTGCGCCGCGCGCTCGGCGGTGTCCTGCTTCGTCCCGGCGCGCTCGGCGATC
>JAIOII010000708.1 GCA_019912685.1 Kofleriaceae bacterium | reverse complement strand
GCGCTCGAGCAGCTCCTCGCGCACCACGAGTCGGCGCGCCTCCTCACCGTCACGCGCGGCGGCGACACCGGCGCGCGCACGCTCTCGGCGCGCTGCCACCAGCACATGCTCGACGAGCTCACGATCGAGTCGGCGCCCGAGCTGGTCCCCGGCGAGCCGGTGATGTTCACGCGCAACGACTACGACCGCGGCCTCTTCAACGGCGACCAGGGCGTGATCGCGTACGTCGTCGACGAGGATGGCGCCAAGCACTGGCGCGCGATCTTCCGCCGCGGCGCCGACCTCGTCCCGTTCCCGGTCGACGCGCTGCGCGGCGGCCTCGAGCTCGCGTGGGCGATGACCGTGCACAAGAGCCAGGGCTCCGAGCTCGATCGCATCGCGCTGGTCCTGCCGCAGGAGGACAACCCGCTCCTCACGCGCGAGCTCCTCTACACCGCGCTCACCCGCGCTCGCACCGGCGCCGCCCTCATCGGCCCCAAGCACCTCCTCACCGAGGCCGCCCGCCGCACCGCGACCCGCTCGTCGGGCCTCGCCCGCCGCCTCCGTTCACCCTGAGCGAGCCCCCGTTCACCCTGAGCGAGCCCGAGCGTCAGCGAGGGCGAGTCGAAGGGTGCACGGCTACTCCATCCCGACGTACAGGTGCTGCACGTCGTCGTCCTCGTCGAGCGCGTGCAGGAACGCCTCGACCTCCGCGCGCGCGGCCTCGTCCTCCACCTTCACCGGGTTCTTCGCCTTCCAGCCGAGCACCGCCGAGCTGACGTGCCACTTCTGCGCGGCGAGCGCGCGGCTCACGGCGTCGAGGTCGCCCGGCTCCGTCAGGAACAGCATCGCACCCTCGTCGCCGCTCTCGACCTCCTGCGCGCCCGCCTCGATCGCCGCCTCCTCGGGATCACCGGCACCGTCCTCGGGCGTCGCCGTGATCATCCCGAGGTGCCGGAAGTCCCACGACACGCTCCCGCTGTTGCCGAGCTGGCCCTTGCGAAAGAGCACGCGGACGCTGGTCGCCGTCCGGTTCTTGTTGTCGGTGAGGCACTCGACGATCACCGGCACGCGGTGCGGCGCGAAGCCCTCGTACGTCACCGTCTCGAAGTTCGCCGGCTCGTCGAGCAGCCCGGCGCCGCGCTTGATCGCGCGCTCCATGTTGTCGCGCGGCATCGACACCTTCTTCGCCGCGTCGATCGCCATGCGCAGCCGCGGGTTCATCGCCGGATCCGCGCCCGCGCGCGCCGCGATGACGAGCTCCTTCGTCACCTTGTTGAACGCCTTGCTCTTGGCGGCGGCCGACTCGATCTTGCCCTTCTGTTTCCACTGCGCGCCCATGGTTCGCCGTTCGTACCTCAGCCGCACGCCTCGGCAAAGCCCGCCTCGCACGCGATCGCCCGCGCCTCGGCCGCCTGCCCCGCGTCGGGCGGATAACACGGGAAGTACATGGGCATCCCGTCCTCGGAGAGGGGCCGCTCGGGCACGCAGCCGGGCGTCAGGCGACGGCCGAGCTCCGCGCATGACATCGGGCTGCCGAGCTGACACGCGCGCTCGAGGTACGTGCGCGCCCTCTCGGGCTCACTGTCGTCATACGTCGTGATGAGCGACGAGCACGCGTCGGCGACGCCGAGCGTGCATGCCTCGTCGAGGCGCGCGGCGTCATGGCTCTTGTACGCCGCCCAACCGCACCGGTATGGATCCGTCGCGCACGGTTCCGTCATCGGCTCCTTCGATTCGCGCATGCGCGTGCACCCTTCCTCGTCGCCCTGCTTGCACGCGTAGAGGAAGAACGCGATCGCGATCAGCGGCCGTGGCGGCGTGTCGACCAGGTACTGCCCGACGGCGAGACACGCCTGCGCATCGCCTGCATCACAATCCGCCACGGCGTCGGCGAGCGTGGCGCACAGCTCGGCTGGCCCGAGGATGCACTGCGGATCGATCATCTGCCGTGCGAGCGATCCCTGCGTCCACGCCACGCCCCCGTCCCGGGCGCCAGCGCTCACGCCGGCATCTCGCGGCGCCGTCGCCCGCCTGCGCCGCGCCACGACCTGCCGCGCGCGTTCGAGCCGCTCGCGATAGCTCGCCCGGTACCGCTCCAGGTCGACGCCGCGTCGCTCGCCTTCCTGCGCCTGCGCCCGAGCTTCCCCGTCGCGCTCGCGCGTCGCCACGAACACGACGACGCCCGCGACGATCACGCCGAGCGCGAGCCCCGCGATGATCAGGCCCCCCCGCGTCATGTGCCGGCATCGTAGCAGGGACGCTATGCTTTCACGAATGCCGTCCCGCCGATGCTGCGCGCTCGCCCTCGCCGCGAGCACGCCGGGGACGATCGCGGCGCCGGCGGCGAGCGGCGCACCGCGAAGCGCCTGCTCGTCCTCGAGGCCGACACCCTCGAGGACGAGCAGG
>JAIOII010000707.1 GCA_019912685.1 Kofleriaceae bacterium | reverse complement strand
GAGCCAGACCGTGACCGCGGCCATCCTCATGCCACGAAGGTAGCGCGACGTCCGGCTCGGGTCGCGGATCGTCTACGGCCGCAGCTCGCGGCGCATCGCGCAGCGCGCGTACTGCCGCCCGAGCCCCCGGCGCTCCTCCGCGCGCCGGATCGCGGCCAGCTCTGGCCCGAGCGCGGCGTCCGGCACCTCGACGAAGCCGAGCCGCCGGTAGAACGGCCCGTTCCACGGCACGTCGCGCCACGTCGTCAGCGCGATCGCCGCGTGGCCGTGGGTCACCGCCCAGTCGCAGCTCGCGCGCACGAGCGCCGCACCGAGCCCCCGCCGCCCGAAGTCCGGGTGCACGTCGACCTCGTCGAGGTACACGTCGCCGTCGACGATCTCGAGCAGCGCGAAGCCGACCGGCCGGTCGCCGTCGTCCACCGCGACGAGCAGGCGCTGCTCCAGGCACGCCTCCTCGAACACCCACGCCTCGGTCACGCTGCCCTCCGGCAGCTCGATGCCGAGGTCGACGAACAGGCGCTCGGCCGCGGTCTCGATCGCGACCAGGTCGGCGAGCTCGTCGGGGCGGGCGAAGCGAATGCGCGCGCTCACGATCCGACGCCCCGGCTACCCGATGCCCATCTTCATCCAGTTGGTCGGGTTCTGCACGGTCGGGCGCTCGCCGCCGCGCACGAGGTAGCGCACGGCCGCCGCGAGGCCCTCGAGCGTCATCTGCCACATCGGGAACACCGACGCGATGACCTCGACCGTCGTGCCGCTCCAGTAGCGGTCCGGCTCGGGGTTGAGCCACACCGCCCGCCGGAAGTGGCCGGCGAGGCGGCGCAGCCACTCGAGGCCCGACGTGCGGTTGTTCTGGTAGTAGTAGATCGCGCCGCCCGGATCGAGCAGCTCGGCCGGGTGCATGAGCGCGTCGCCGAGCACGACGAGCCGCTCGTCCTTGTCGCTGTGCGAGATGAGCTCGGACACGGGCACGCGGTTCTTGAACGCCGCGTCCTCGTAGACGTGCTCGTAGACGCAGTTGTGGAAGTAGAAGCTCCGGAACTTGGCGAAGCGCCCGGCGCGCGACGCCGCCGTGAACAGGCGCGACGCGAGCTCGGCGTGCGGATCCATCGACCCGCCGACGTCCATGAGCAGGATCACCTTCACCCGGTTGCGGCGCGGCGGCCGGAACACGAGCTCGAGGTCACCGGCGTTCTTGCAGGTCTCGTCGACCGTCTCGTCGAGGTCGAGCTCCTCCTCGGCGCCCTCGCGCCCGAGCTGGCGCAGGCCGCGCAGCGCCACGTCGATCTGGCGCACGTCGAGGATGACGTCCTTCCGGTACTCCTTCCACCGCCGCTCCTCCGCGACCTGCATCGCCGAACGCCCGCCGCCGCTGCCGCCCACACGCACCCCGCTCGGGTTGACGCCCGAGTTGCCGAACGGCGAGGTGCCGCCGGTGCCGATCCACCGGTTGCCACCGTCGTGGCGGCCCTTCTGCTCCTTGAGCCGCTGCTCGAACAGCTCGCGCAGCTTGTCGAGATCCATCGCCTGGAGCGCCTGGCGCTGCTCCTCGGTGAGCAGCCCCATGAGGCGCGGATCGGCGAGCCACTTCTGCATCTCCTGCGTGAGCTGGAGCGCGTCGGCCTTCACGTCCTTGAAGTACGCGAGGAACGCCTGATCGAACGCGTCGTACTCGCTGATGTCCTTCACGCACACCGCGCGCGCGAGGTGATAGAAGCCGTCGAGCGAGCTGTCGTGCAGCCCGAGCGCGAGCGCCTCCATGAGCGCCTGCCACTCGTGCGTCGACACCTTGAGCTTGTGCCGCCGCAGCTCGAACAGGAAGTCGACGAGCATGGGTCGCCTGCGAGCCTAGCGGCTCGCAGCCTCCTGTCGATCGATCTGCCTCGGTGCAGACACCTCGTCAGATCTGTACCGGAGAAGAGGGGCTCGCATGGCTCGCCCTGGGGGGCTCACGCCTTGGCCCGCCTGCCGACGAGCTCGACGTCCTGCTCGGTCTTGATCAGCGTGCCGAGGAACGGGATGCCGCCGCCGACGCGCCCGAGGTCGACGCCGGCCTTGCGCAGGGCGCAGATCCAGTCGATCAGCTCCGACGTCGTCGGCCGCTTGCGCAGCTTCGGCGTCGCGCGCAGGCCGTAGAACACCTCGAGCGCCTGGTCGAGGACCTTGTCCTCGAGATCGGGGTGGTGGACGCGCACGATCCGCTGCATCAGCTCGCGGCCCGGGAACTCGATGTAGTGGAAGACGCAGCGGCGCAGGAACGCGTCGGGCAGCTCCTTCTCGTTGTTCGACGTGATGATGACGATCGGCCGCTCCTTCGCCACCACCTCGCGGCCGGTCTCGTCGATGCGGAAGCGCATCGCGTCGATCTCGAGCAAGAGGTCGTTGGGGAACTCGAGGTCGGCCTTGTCGATCTCGTCGATGAGCAGGACCACGCGGCTCTCGGCGGCGAGCGCCTCGCCCAGCGGGCCGAGCTTGATGTAGCGCGAGATGTCCTTCACGTCGCCATCGCCGAAGCGGCTGTCGTGCAGGCGCGCGACCGTGTCGTAGACGTAGAGGCCTTCCTTCGCCTTGGTCGTCGACTTCACGTGCCAGCGCAGGAGCGGCAGGCCGAGCGCGCGCGCCACGTTCTCCGCGAGCAGCGTCTTGCCCGTCCCGGGCTCGCCGCGCACGAGCAAGGGTCGCGCGAGCGCGACGGCGACGTTGACGGCGTGCTTCAGATCGTCGGACGCGATGTACGACGCGGTGCCACTGAACTGATCGAAGGACATGATCGGGAGCAGCCTAGCATCCCGCCCCGCCCTGTCGCCTTGCCGCGACTTACTGCGGGAGCCGGTCGGAGAAGTCCTTCACCATCTTCACGGTGTCGTTCGCCTTGATGTCGACGGCGAACGACTCCTTGATGCCGAACTCGTTGTTCAGGAGCGTGATCTTGTGCTTGCCGGCCGGCAGCTTGATCTCGCGCTGGGGCGTCTTCAGCCCGGTGTTGCGGCCGTCGATGAAGATCTCGCACGGGGGCTTGGCGCCGAGCGAGAGCGTGCCCTCGCCCTTCGTCGTGCCGCCGCCGCCGCCACCACCGCCGGTCGTGCCGCCGCCGGTCGTGC
>JAIOII010000706.1 GCA_019912685.1 Kofleriaceae bacterium | reverse complement strand
GCCACGAACATCCCGGGATGGGGCAGGGCGCCGGCGACGAGCGCCGCGAGCGCGAAGGCCAGGGACAGGAACGCCACGCCCCACGGTCGCGCCGCGCGCGTCGAGACGCCACTTTTCTGCTATACGGCGGGCCCCCATGTCTTCGCCCGCGCCGGCCGATCCCCCACCGCCCGAACAGGTGCACGGGGGGACCTGCGCCATCGTCGGCCTGCCCAACGTCGGCAAGTCGACGCTCCTCAACCGCGTGCTCGGCCGCCACCTCGCCGCCGTGTCGCCGCGCCCGCAGACGACGCGCAACCGCATCCTCGGCATCCACCGGACCCGCATCGACACGCTCGCGCCGCCCGGCGTCGAGCTCTGCTTCGTCGACACCCCCGGCATCCAGCTCGGCAAGGGCGCGCTCCGCCGCTTCATGCGCGATCAGGCGCTGAACGCCGCCACCGAGTGCGACGTCGCGCTCTACGTCGCCGACGCCTCCGACCCGCGCGGCCGCACGCCCGACCGCCTCGCGCAGCCCGACGCCGCCGACCTCCTCGGCGCCGTCGCCGGCATCCCGCTCGTCGTCGCGCTCAACAAGGTCGATCGCGTGAACAAGCCCGACCTGCTCCCGGCGATCGAGACGTGGGTGCGCTGGGGCGAGGCCACCGGTCGCGGCGCCCTGCAGGTCGTGCCGATCGCCGCGCTCGAGGGCGACGGCGTGGGCCGCCTCGTCGCGACGATCGCGGAGATGCTCCCCGTCGGGCCCGCGATGTTCCCCGCCGACATGGTCACCGATCGCGCCGAGGAGTTCCTCGCCGGCGAGCTCATCCGCGAGCAGCTCTACCACCAGCTCGGCAAGGAGCTGCCGTACGCGGCCGCCGTCATCATCGAGACCTTCGAGGAGCGCGACCGCGGCGACCTCGCGATCGGCGCGGCGATCGTCGTCGAGCGCGACTCGCAGAAGGCGATCGTGATCGGCAAGGGCGGCTCGCGCATCAAGCAGCTCGGCATCGCCGCGCGCCAGGCGCTCGCCGATCTCTTCCGCTGCCCGGTGCACCTCAACCTCTTCGTCAAGGTCGTGCCCGACTGGTCGAACGCCGAGGCCGGGCTGCGCAAGGTCGGGTTCGCCGACCTCGACGGCGGAGGAGGACGATCGTGAGACCTCGCATCGCCATCGTCGGCCGGCCCAACGTGGGCAAGTCGACGCTCTACAACCGCATGGTCGGCGGACGGCCCGCGCTCGTCCACGACACGCCCGGGCTCACGCGCGATCGCCGCTACGGCGAGCTCGACTACTTCGGCAAGGTGATCGACGTCGTCGACACCGGCGGCCTCGATCCCTCGGTCGAGGGCGACGTCATCGGCGCGGGCATCCACCGCCAGGCCTGGCGCGGCATCGAGGAGTCGGATCTGCTCGTGCTCGTCGTCGACGGCTCGGCCGGGCTCGCCCCGCTCGACGCCGAGGTGGCGCGGCTCGTCCGCGCGACGGGCAAGCCGATCGTGCTCGCGGTCAACAAGATCGACTCGCCCAAGCGCGACGTCGACGTCGCCGAGTTCCACCAGCTCGGGCTCGGGGATCCGCTGCCGGTGTCGGCCGCGCACGGCCGCGGGTTCGACGCGCTGCTCGAGGTGATCGCGGACGCGCTGTTCGACGGTGCGGAGGAGACGGGAGAGGGAGAGGCAGAGGGAGAGCGAGAGGGAGCGGCAGAGGGAGAGGCAGAGGCAGAGGGAGACGGAGAGGCAGAGGGAGAGGCAGAAGAGGAAGAGGGAGAGGCAGAAGAGGAAGAGGGAGACGGGCAGGGGCAGAGGAAGCGGCGGCCCTGGAGGAGGGGAGACGACGAGGTCGGCGCCATCCGCGTCGCGTTCGTCGGCAAGCCCAACGCCGGGAAGTCCTCGCTCACCAACCGCCTCCTCGGCGAGGAGCGGTCCCTCGTCCACCACGAGCCCGGGACCACGACCGATCCGGTCGACAGCCCGCTCACGTTCGCCGGCCAGGACTACATCCTCGTCGACACCGCCGGCATCCGGCGCAAGGCGAGGGTCGACGAGGACGTCGAGAAGCTCGCCGTCACGCTCGCGCTCGGCCAGATCGAGCGCGCCGACGTCGTCGTCCTCGTGATCGACGCGTCGCTCGGTCCGAGCGAGCAGGACGCGCGGATCGCCGGCGAGATCGAGAAGGCCGGCCGCTCGCTCGTCATCGCCCTCAACAAGGCGGACCTCCTCCGCGGCGAGAAGGCGCAGGACGAGCTGCGCCAGACCGTGAAGGACACGTTCCACTTCATGCCGTGGGCGCCGATCACGATGCTCTCCGCCGCGCGCGGCGACGGCGTCGACAAGCTGATGGACCTCGTCAAGAAGTCGGCCCAGCAGCACCGGCGCCGCATCACGACGTCGGAGCTCAACCGCTTCTTCGCCGAGGTGTGCGAGGTCGTCCCGCCGCCGGTCTGGCGCGGCCGCTCGGTGCGCGTCTACTTCATGACGCAGGCGGCGGTGCGCCCGCCGACGTTCATCCTCAAGGCGAGCGCGCCCGAAGGCATCTCGCCCTCGTACCGCCGCTTCCTCGCCAACCAGCTCCGCAAGCGCTACGGCTTCCGCGGCACGCCGCTGCGCATCTTCACGCGCGCGCGCGACGACAAGAAGCCCGACTGAGCGGCTTCACAGCGGCGAGGCCAGCGCGGTGCCGGGGCCGGCGTTGTCGTGCCACGCGTACGGCATCGCGGGCCCGAGGTGGAGCGCGCACCAGGAGCGCCCGTCGACGATGATCACGCCGGCGACGGTGTCGGGGGCGAGGGAGCGGAGCGTCTTCAGCGCGTCCTTCGCGGCCGTGCGCGGGTTGGCGCCATCGTGGATGCGCGCCGCGATCTCGTGGGCCAGCGCGACGCGGAACGCGGCGTCGCCGCAGCTCGTCGACACCGCGACCTTGCCGTCGGCCCACGTGCCGATGCCCGGGACCGACGAATCGTCGACGGCGCCCGGCCGCCGGAACACCGTGCCGCCCGCCGACGTCGCCGCCGCGAAGCCGCCGTTGCGATC
>JAIOII010000705.1 GCA_019912685.1 Kofleriaceae bacterium | reverse complement strand
TCGACATCCCGCTCGCCGGCGCGCACGACGTCACGCTGGTCGCGGCCGACGGCGCCGGCGGCTTCCGCGCCAACCTCGTCGGCTTCACCGGCGAGGTGCGCCGCGGCAACGACGCGATGTCGATCGACGCGCTCGCCGCGGCCGGCCACACGAGCGTCCCGCTCGCCGTCGGAACGCACGTGAAGGCGTCGCTCGGCAAGACCACGTTCCACGTGCGCGGCATGGAGACGCCCGCGCGCACCGCCGCGCCGGCCCCGATCGTCGCCGATCGCCAGGTGCTCACGTTCGTCGCGGCGTCGGCCATCGTGCACCTCGGCGTGCTCGCGGTGCTGAACGCGGTCCCGCCCGACATGCAGACGGCGCAGACCGACATGAACCCGCACGAGGACGTGAGCGTGCTCGCGCACATCACGAGCCGCGACGAGGCCGCGCCCGACGCGGCGGACACCGACACCGACGACGACGGCGACAACGGCGGCAAGGGGAGCCCGCTCGTGGCGATGGCGCTCGAGACCGGCACGCTCGGCAAGGACGAGCCCAACCCGACGCCGGGCAAGCTCCAGGTGAAGAACCGGCACCTGCAGGAGCAGCTCGCGCGCCAGGAGGCGATCGAGGCCGCGTCGACGGCCGGCGTGCTCGCCGCGATGACGAGCCCGATCAAGGTGTACGAGGGCGGCAGCATCGCGTCGGGCTTCGACGACATCGACATCACCGGCGGCATCATCGACGGCGGCGGCACGGGCGCGCCGGCCGGCTCGTTCGGCTGGGGCATCAAGGGCCAGGGCCTCGGCTGCGGCACGCCCGACGGCAAGAACTGCGAGGGCGTGCACGCCGGTCCGTACGCGACGATCGGCTGGGAGGGGCGCGACTACGCCGGCCCGTTCAGCCAGCGCCCGGGTCGCCCCGGCGGCGGCCCCGACCGCGTCGCCAAGGTGCCCACCGTGAAGCTCTCGCCGCCGGTCGCGTGCACGCAGGACAACCCGTGCCTCGACAAGGAGATCATCCGCCGCTACGTGAAGCGCAACATCGAGAAGATCACGTACTGCTACGAGAAGGAGCTGCTCGCGAACCCGGGTCTCGAGGGCACGGTGACCGTGAACTTCACGCTCAACGGCAACGGCCGCGTGATGCAGTCGACCGCGACCGGCGTGGATCCGACGGTGTCGGGCTGCATCGCCGAGGTGGTCTCGAACATCCGCTTCCCGAAGGTCGGCGACGACGGCATCTACCCGATCAAGTACCCGTTCCAGCTGCGCCCGACCGGCAGCCGCTGACTGCCGCAGGTTTTCCCACGGCGGGCGGGGCGGGCGACCAAGGTGAGGCGTGGGTACCCTCGGCCGGACCGTGATCGCCGTCGCAGCCCTCGGGCTGACGACGGCGCACGTGCATGCGGAGGAGGGGCCGGTGGTGCGGGTCGGCGGGCTGGCGCCGTTCTCGGAGGCGGAGCTCGCGGAGGCGCTGCGCCTGCGGCTCGGCGGCGCGCACGAGGTCGAGGTGGTGTCGGGCGCGCGCGTGATCACGACCTCCGTCGATGGCAAGACGCGCTCGATCCGGCTCGGCAGCGAAGAGCGAGTCGAAGGACGGGCCTCGGGCTTCGGGCCTCGGGAAGAAGGCGTCGGGCCTCGGGGCGAGGCGCTCGTGGAGCACGTGCCGCGTGCCGCGACGGGACAACGTCCGGGTTCGGAAACGGGTTCGGATCCGGACTCGGGCTCGGGCTCGGTTTCGGTTTCGGTTTCGGACTCGGACTCGGACTCGGACTCGGATTCGCGCCACGCCGCCGACGATGTCGCGCTCTACCAGCGCTGCGCGTGCGCTACTTCGACGCGCTCGACCTCGCGTCGAACCCGACCGGGGCGGTGCCGCTCGAGCCGCAGGAGGCCGTCGTCGACGACTGCGGGCGCTTCCGCGCGAGCAACCTGCCGCGCGCGACGCTCGGCTTCATCGCCATCGCGATCGACGACCCGCCCGGCGTCACGCCCGCCGAGCCTCATCGCGCCACCGGTGTGGTGTTCGCCAACCAGCTCGGTTCGGAGCCGAACGACGTGCGCGCATACGCGACGAGGGTCGCGACCGATCAGCTGTGGACCACGAGCGCCGGGCTCACCGGTTCCACCTTCGCCGAGCGCGGCGTGCTCCTGAAGGTGTTCGTGCACCAGGACCAGCCGGTCGCGGGTATCGGCGCGCGCCGCAACGGCGCCGCGGTGCCCGACGACGACTTCTACTTCTCGGACGCGGGCCGGACCCGGCGCACGGTCGACCCGGCTCGCAGCGCGACCGGGCCGAACGGCTCGGTGCTCGTCATCAACGGCCCGTCACCGACCGCCCACGACGGCGCCGGCGGCGAGCCCACCGGGTGCGTCCGGCCGGAGACCCTCGGCGCCGCGGTCCCCGGCGTCGTCTTCGTCGACGTCGTCGAGGCTCAGACCCTCGAGGGCGCGGCGTGCCCGGTCAGCTCCCCCTGATCGACACGCCGCGCCCCGAGGATCCGGACGATCTCGCGGCCGAACCGACGGGCATGCGCCGGACCGCTGGCGGTCACGAGCGTGCCATCGACGACGACGTCGCCGTCGGACAGGACCGCGCCGGCGGCGGAGAGCGCGGGCAGTGACGACGAGAACGCGGTCGCCCGGCGCCCGGCGAGCAACCGCGCACGAGCGAGGATCGTGGGCGCGACGCAAATCGCGGCGACGAGCCGCCCGGTCGCGTGCAACGCTTGCGCGATCCGGTGCGCGTCGGGGTCGTCGAAGAGCACGCGCGCGCCCGCGCCGCCGACGAAGATCACGCCATCGAAGTCGCGCGGCTCGACCGCCGCGAGCGCGAGCGTGGCTTGCACGGTGGCATCGTGAACACCGATACAGGTTCCCGCGCGCGTGCTCGCGATCGTGACCTGATGCCCTGCTGCCTCCACCTCGCGGCGCGGAACGAACAGCTCCTCGTCCCGGAAGTCGGTGGGCGCGACGACGAAGAGTAGGTTGCTCATGGATCGCGAGTCAGCAACCCACGTGCCAGCCGGCGCGATCAGCTCGTCCCGATCGCCCAGCTCGCCCCGGCCGCGCGCAGCCGCGGCCCCGCGCCCTCGTCCTCGACGCGCTCGAGCTCTCGCTGGACGACGGCACGACCGAGGAGCTCGCGTACGCGAGCTCCTCGGTCGTGCCGTCGTCCAGCGAGAGCTCGAGGCGGTCGCCGCCGT
>JAIOII010000704.1 GCA_019912685.1 Kofleriaceae bacterium | reverse complement strand
CCGCCGCCCAGCCGGCGCCCCCCACCCCCAAGCCGGTCCCGGGCACGCCCAGGCCGGTCGCCCCCAAGCCGGCCGCCAGCGCCAAGCTGCCCGACCTCGAGACGTTCACGCTGGAGAACGGGCTTCGCGGCGTGTTCCTCCGTCACGACGCGGCGCCGGTGGTCGCGGTCGAGGTCTGGTACCACGTCGGCTCGAAGGACGAGCCGCGCGATCGCCGCGGCTCGGCGCACATGTTCGAGCACATCATGTTCAAGGGGACCGCGCGCATGCGCCCCGAGGAGCACGCGCGCTTCGTGAACGGCGTCGGCGGCACGGTCAACGCGTTCACGACCGAGGACGCGACGGCGTACGTGCAGATCGTCCCGGCGACGTACCTCGACTTCGTGCTCCAGCTCGAGGCCGAGCGCATGCGCAACCTCCTCTTCCGCGAGCGCTCGATCGCCACCGAGCGCGAGGTCGTGAAGGAGGAGATCCGGCAGCAGGAGAACGATCCCGTGGCCAAGGGCCTGCTGCGCTTCCTCGAGATCGCCTACGAGAAGCACCCCTACGCGTGGACCGCGGGCGGCACGATCGCCGATCTCGATCGCACGACGCCCGCCGACCTCAAGGGCTTCTACGACACGTACTACCAGCCGGGGAACGCGCTGGTCGTCGTCGTCGGTCAGTCGACCCTGGCCGAGGTGAAGGGCCTCGTCGAGAAGCACTTCGGCGCGATCCCCGGCGGCCCGCTGCCGCCGCGCCCCGCCGACGCGGCGCCCGAGCCGCCGCAGACCAAGAAGCGGCGCGAGGTCGTCGAGCCCGGTCAGATCGGCATCGTGTTCGCCGGCTGGAAGATCCCCGAGGCGAAGCACGACGACATCTACGCGCTCCAGGTGCTCTCGCTGGTGATGGGCGCGGGCGAGTCGTCGCGCCTGCGTCACCGCATCAAGAACGATCCCAGGTCGATCGAGGTCGGCGGCGTCGACGGCGCCGCGCCCGCGCTGGTGCGCGAGCACCCCGGGCTGTTCCTCGCGCTCGGCGTCTACCGCGACCCCAAGGGCGGAGACGTCATCGAGGCGGCGATCTTCGACGAGGTCGCGAGGATCGCGAAGAAGCCGCCGACCGGCGAGGAGCTCAAGAAGGCCAAGAACCAGATCCTCGCCGGCTTCGTGTTCGGCCTCGACAGCCCGCTCGGCCTCGCCCAGCAGATCGGCCAGTCGTGGATCCTCACCGGCGACCCGACGCAGTGGCTGCGCGACCTGCAGGCGTTCGAGAAGATCACCTCGGCCGACCTCGCGCGCGTCGCGAAGACGTACCTCACACCCGATCGCGCCACGGTCGTGATCGTTCCGCCCCGGGGGGCCAAGTGACGGCGATGACCACCACGCTCCGTGTCCTCCTCGTCGGCGTCCTCGCCGCCGCCGTCGCGTGCGGCCCCAAGGCGGGCCCGCCCGTCATCCCGAGCTTGCCCGGCGACGGCGACTCGAACGTCGCCAAGCCGGTCGACGACGGCAAGGCGCCGGTCGCCGACGATCCGTGGGCCGGCCGCACCGACCTCATCAAGCCGCCGCCGCCGCAGCCGCCGAGCGCGATCACGCTGCCGCCGCTCGAGCGCTTCACCCTGCCCAACGGCCTCGAGGTCGTCGTGGTGAAGAGCGACCGCCTGCCGGTCGTGAGTTACCAGCTGATGGTCCGCGCCGGTCGCGCCGACGAGCCGCTCGCCCGCCTCGGCGTCGCCGAGCTCACCGCCGATCTCCTGCCCAAGGGCACCAGGAAGAAGAACGCGCTCGCGATCGCCAAGGCGATCGATCTGGTCGGCGGCCTCATCACCGCCGACGCCGGGTTCGAGGCGACGTGGCTCACCTGCCAGACGATGGCGAAGGACACCAAGGTCTGCCTCGAGCTCCTGCCCGAGATGCTGACCCAGCCGAGCTTCGCGAAGGACGAGATCGACAAGGCGAAGTCGGCCCAGCTGCTCGACATCTCGCGGCGGCTGGACGACGCCGGCGCGCTCGCGTCGGCGCACGCCCAGAACCTCCTCTGGGGCAACGACCACGTGCGCGGCTGGGTCACGTCGGCGGCGCACGTGAAGCAGCTGCAGCAGGCGGACCTCGTCGCGTGGCACAAGACGTGGTTCGTGCCGGGCAACGCGGTGCTCGCGGTGTCGGGTGACGTCGACGTCGCCAGGCTCAAGAAGGACCTCGCGCGCGCGTTCGGCGCCTGGAAGAAGGGCCCCGTGCCCGCGCGTCCCAGGTACGGCGACGAGAAGCCGCGCGGCACGCGCGTGCGCGTCGTCGACAAGCCGCGCCAGACCCAGACGCAGATCCGCGTCGCCCAGTACGGCATCCGCCACGACGACACGCGCTTCTTCCCGACGCTGGTCTGGAACTACGCGCTCGGCGGCGGCGCCTTCAGCTCGCGCCTCATGAAGGTGGTGCGCAGCGAGGGCGGCAAGACCTACGGCGCCTCGTCGGCGTTCGATCGCAACGCCGACCGCGGCATGTTCCTGGTGACGACGTTCACGCGCACGGCGGAGACCGTGTCGACCCTCGAGCTCGTGCTCGGGGAGATCGTGAAGATGCAGGCCCAGGGGCCGACGCAGGAGGAGGTCGACGCCGCGGTGGCCAACCTCGCCGGCAGCTACGCGATGCGCGTGGCGGGCGCCGACGACCTCGCGGCCGCGCTGGTGACCGCCGACCTGCACGGGCTGTCGGACCGGTACGTGAGCGACTTCCCGGTGCTCGTGGGTCAGGTGTCGCGCGAGGACGCGGCCGACGCCGCGCGCACGCTGCTCACGCCGCGCGACACCGCCATCGTGCTCCTCGGCGAGGGCGACGCGATCGCGGCGCAGCTCGAGAAGGCGAAGATCCCGTTCGAGCGCGTCGCGTTCGACAAGCCGATCGGGCCGCAGCCGGTCGAGGCGGCGCCCGCGCTCGACCCCAGGACGGCCGAGGCGGGCAAGAAGGTGCTCGACGCCGCGCTGGCGGCGAAGGGCGGCGACAAGCTCCTCGGGCTCAAGAGCCTGCGCATGGTCGCGACCGGAACGCTGCAGGCGCAGGGCCAGACCGTCGACGTCGAGTTCGATCGCAAGCTGGTCCTGCCCGGATCGATGCGCATGGACATCCGGATCGCCAAGCAGTTCGACATCGCGATGGCGGTGGTCGGCGACGCCGGGTGGCAGAAGAGCCCGGCGGGCGTCGACGACATCCCGGCGTCGCAGATGCCGGCGCTCGCGCTGCAGCGGTGGATCGATCCCGAGCTCGTCCTCACCCGCCACCGCGACAAGGGCACGACGGTGGCGCTGCTCGCGCCGACCAAGCTCGACGGCCGCGCCGTCGACGTCGTCAAGCTCGTCAGCGCCAAGGGCTTCGAGGCGACGCTCTACATCGACGCCAAGACCAAGCTGCTCGTGCAGTCGCGCTATCCCAACGGGGGCGACGAGACGATCGAGACGTTCTCGGATTACAAGCTGGTCGACGGCGTCCAGGTCGCGCACAAGCGCACGTCGAAGTCCTCGGCCGAGGCGGCCGACCTGAAGGTGACCAAGGTGGAGATCAACCCGACGATCGACGCGGCGATCTTCAAGCGGCCGCAGTGATCCGATGAAGTCCCTCGCCGCCACGATCGCTCTGGTCCTCGTCGTCGCGGGGGCCGCCGGCGTCGCGCACGCGCAGAAGGGCCGCATGGGCGAGGTGTACAACCTGCAGCCGGGGGCGACGCCGCCGGTGATCGAGCTCTACACGTTCGGTCGCGGCGAGATCATCTTCGAGAAGTTCGGGCACACGGCGCTCTGCATCAACTACAACGAGCAGGGCCGCGAGACCGTCTGCTTCAACTACGGCGTGACCGACTTCTCGATGGGCGGCGGCGCGCTCACGTGGAACTTCATCCGCGGCAAGCAGAAGTTCTTCGTCGAGCCGATCCCGCTGGGCGGCATGATCGCGTTCTACCGCCACGAGGACCGGACGATCTGGCGCCAGGCGCTGCCGCTGCCGGCGGAGCAGGCACGGGCGATCGAGGCCAAGCTCCTGCACGACATCAAGCCCGAGAACCGCTTCTACATCTACGATCACTTCGCCGACAACTGCACGACGCGGCTGCGCGACATCATCGACGTCGCGATCGGCGGGCGGCTGCGCGAGGGCAGCGGCGAGCCCTTCCCGCTCACGTTCCGCCAGATGGGGCGGCGCGGGCTGGCCGAGCTGCCGCCGCTCATCGCGTTCGGCGACTTCGCGGTCGGGCGCGCGCTCGATGAGGAGATCTCGCTCTGGCAGGCGATGTTCCATCCCTTCGTCCTGCGCGACCACGTCGAGGTCGTGCTCGACGCGCCCGCCGAGCTCATCTACGAGCGGCGCGGGCCGCCGATCCCCGAGGACGGGCCGACCAACCGCGGCTGGGCGCTCGTGATCGGGCTCGCCTTCGCGCTGCCGCTCCTCGCCAGCAAGCTGACCGGCCGCTTCGAGCGCACCGCCGTCGCGATCGCCACGGTGCCGCTCGCCCTCATCGGGCTCATCATCTGGACGGCGGCGATCATCTCGACGATCCCGGGCCTGCGCTGGAACGAGGCGATCTTCCTCTACGTGCCGTTCGACGTCGTCCTGCCGTTCCTGGGCGCGGTGCGCCGGCGCCAGTACGCGCGCGTCCGCCTCGGCATGTTCGTCGTCGGCTCGCTGCTCACGGCGCTCGGCGTCTTCCTCCAGCCGCTGTGGGTGCCGATCGTGATCGGCTACGCGCTGTTCGGCCTCATCGCGTTCGAGCTGCCCAACCCGCCCCTCGCGCCGCGCACCCCAGGCGGAGTGTAACGACGCCCTCTGGGTCCGTACGAGATCGGGCGAGCCGTCCTCGGCGAGACCGATCGATCGACGGCCTGCGACCGACCCTGGTCGCAGGCCAGGTGCTAGGGTCGCGGCATGAAGGCGACCCTCTTCCTCAAGTCGACTTGAACGAGCTGCCGCGACGCGAGGAGTTCCTTGCGCAAGCTGCCGCTCGAGCTGACCGAGATCGACTACGCCAGAAAAGGGCTCGACGCCGCCACCGTCGAGGACCTCGTGAAGAAGGCCGGCGGCGTGGGGCCGCTCGTCAACGCGCGCCACGCGATCGCGAAGGAGAAGGGCTGGGTCGCCAACCCGCCCTCGCCCGCCGAGTTCGCGAAGGCGGTCGCGAAGGAGCCGAACCTCTTGCGCCGCCCCATCCTGGTGGCCGGGCAGAAGGTCATCATCGGCTTCGACCGCGCCGCCTACGCTGCGCTATGATCGCGCCGTGTGGTCCCGCGTCCTCGCGCTCCTGATCGTCGCGGCGCTCCTGCCGACGTTCGAGGTGACCGAGCAGGCGGCGCACATCGTCGAGCACTTCGTCGAGGGTGGCGACGTGGCGCACTCGGCGCACCACGAGGGTGATCCCGACTGCTGCGACCACTGCGGCGGCCTGGTGCACGTGTGCGCGACCCACCAGACGCTCGCGGTCACGCCCGTCGTGGCCACCGCGATGCGGCTCGAGCACGTGCGACGCACGGTCGTCCACGCACCGTCGACGCTGCGCGACCTGGAAGCGCGCGAGCCCGCGGACCGTCCTCCGATCGGCTGATCGAGCCCGCTCGATCACCCATCTGATTCCGGAGGCCTCATGTCCGCACGCCCGTGGTGCGCGATCGGGACCGTCGTCGCCGCGGCGCTGGCCGCGACGGCGACGTCCGCTCGTGCCGAAGCTCATCCGCCGCTCGACCGCGCTGCCCTGGCGGCGCGCCTCGCGAGCGGCTCACCGCGCC
>JAIOII010000703.1 GCA_019912685.1 Kofleriaceae bacterium | reverse complement strand
GGGCGCCACGGCGCACCGGCGCGCCGCGCTCGAGGCGTCGCTCGTCAACCCCGACAACGTCTACTCGCGCCAGCGCCTGAAGGCGTACGGGCAGGGCACGTCGGGGTGGGACGCGCTGCCGGTGTGGAACCCGCGATCACGCCCCGTCGACCGCGCGCGAGGCGCTGCCGCCCGGCGCGGCGGTTCGCGCGGCGTCGCTCGGGATCGAGGCGACGCCCGACGGCGCGCTGCCGGGGCTGGTCGTCTTCGACGACGTCGACGGCGCGCCGCGTGTCGGCATCACGTGCGCCGTCTGTCACACGGCGGTGCGCGACGGCGTCCTCGTCGAGGGCGCCGCGCGCCGCCGCTTCGATCTCGGGACGCTCCGCCTCGACTACTACCGCGACACGGGCGCGGCGGTCGATCCGGAGCTCGCCCGCCGCATGGCGACGTGGGGGCGCGGGCGCGCCGACGTCACCGAGGACGACGACGAGGATCCGGTCGCGATCCCCGACCTCTGGGGGCTGCGCGACGAGACGTACCTGACCCACGCGGGCACGATCCGTCACGTCGGGCCGGCGGCCCTCGCGATCCGGCAGGAGACGCAGCTGCTCCACGCCAGCGGCCTGCGCGTCCGGCCCCCGCGCGAGCTGGCGTGGGCGCTCGCGATGTACCTCTACGCGATCGAGCCGCCGCCCGCGCGGCGCGTGACCGACGCGACCGCCGTCGCGCGAGGCGCCTCGCTCTTCGACGAGCACTGCCGCTCGTGCCACGACGGGCCGATCCTCGCCGGCGATCCGCTCCCCGCCGCGAAGGTCGGGACCGATCCGTCGCTCGCGGACGGCAAGGCGCGCGGCACCGGCAGGTACCGCGTGACGTCGCTCGTGCGCGTCGCCGACGCGGCGCCGTACCTGCACGACGGCTCGGTGCCGACGCTCGCGGCGCTGCTCTCGACGGAGCGGAGCGCGCCCGGGCACCTCTTCGGCACCGAGCTCGCGCCCGAGGATCGCGCGGCGTTGATCGCGTACCTCGAGACCCTCTGACGGCGCGCGCGATCAGGTCACGACGCCGGGCGGCAGCGACGCCTCGGCCTCGAGCGTCGTCTTCTGCTCGAGCGTGCGCTCGCCGTCGGCGGCCGCGATGACGACGCGCACCGTGTACGTCGCGCCGCGCTGGACGTGAGGCGCCGAGAGCGCGTAGCTCACCTGGAGCGTCTCGCTCGCGGGGGCCTGCTCGTCCCACGCCTGGTAGCGGTCGTCGGCCCAGCGGCTCGGCGCGCGCGGGGTCAGGTCGGCGACCTTGGCGCCGTGCTCGTCGAGCAGCTCGACCGTCTGGATGGTGACCTTCGAGGCGGCGGGCGTGTCGTTGGCGACCCGCAGCTGGATCGAGCTCTGCTCGCAGGCGCGATCGGCGAGCGTGATCGCGGCCCCGGGCCGGGCGGACCGCTCGGCGGACTGCGCGAGCTTCTCCTGGGCGGGCGCCGGCGGCGCCGGCGGCGCCACGGTGGGGCCGGTGCCGCAGTCGTCCGCCAGCGTCACGGAGGCGATCGCGATGTCGACCCTGGGGGAGGCGACGGGCGGGGTGGTGTCCGGCTCGTGGGTGCTGCCGCAAGCGAGGGCGGCGGCCGAGACGGCGACGAAGAGGAGCGAGCGGATGGTCGTCATGGGGCCCTCGTTGAAACGCGCGACCGACCTGGTCGGTCTGGGGCCCGAAAGTACCGGAACGCCAGGCGTCCGTCCCGTGTCCGTCCGTGTCAGATGGCGAGGCCGAGCGAGACGTCGACGGCGCCGCGCTGCTCGCCGCCGGCGAGCGCGGCGTCGGGGCGCGGCGGTGGCTCGTCACCGCGCGGGTCGTAGCCGCTCATCGTGTCGAGCTCGTCGCGATCGACGAGGCCGCCGATCGCGTACGCGCCGTAGCCGACCTCGATCGTGAACCGGCGGCCGATGCGCATCCCGCCCGCGACGCGCGCGCCGAACAGCGCGCCGATCTCGCCGTCGATGCGCGTGTCGTCGAGCCAGGCGAGCGAGCCGCCCGCCGACACGTACGGCGTGAGGGTTCCGCGCCGCATCGGCACCGCGAGGTTGAGCGGATAGAAGCCGAGCCCGTAGCTGCGATGGCTCTCGCCGAACGCGAGCGCGGCCTCGACGCGCACGAACAGGTGGCGCGTGCCCGCCTCGAGCCCCGGCGCGAGCGTGAAGAAGCTCGTGCTCACGCCGAGGTCGCCGCGATCGATCGGCTCGGTCGACATCTCGGAGCCGGGCGCGTAGCCGTGCGCCCGGTCGTAGGCCTCCGCCGCGGCGTTGTACGCGCGGACCGCGTCGTCGACGCGCGAGCCGAGGAGCCACGTGTCGCGCTCCGGCTCGAGCGCGACCGGCGCGACGCCGACGCGCAGGACGCCGCGCGTCTCGGCGCGAGCTTCGGTGAGGAGGAGCGAGGCGAGCGCGACGGAGAGGAGGGGCAGGAGGGAGAGGATGGACCGGGACACGGGAACCTCGGCCGGCACGCCCCTTCACTTCACGAGTCGTGCCGTGACCCGCGCCCGTGATCTCGATTGCTTGCGGCCCGCCGCCCGGGACCTGCCACCTCGCCGTGCGGTCTCGCACCAGCACCGCTCGCGCGCGTCACTCGTACTGCTTGTGATCGGGGTACGCCGACTCGAGCGGCTCGCAGCGCTCGAGCCCCTGCGCCTCGAGCCCCGCGTCGGTGAGATCCGCCTTGAGCAGGTTGGCGTCGAGCTTCGACGCCTTCGTGATCGTGACGACCCAGCACTCACCCTTGTTCTTGGGATAGTGCAGGCCGGGCTTCGCCTGCGACTTGTCGTGGGGCAGATCGGGGTGCGCCGCTTTCTCGATCGCGATCTTGACCTCGAGCTCCATGACCCTCACGTAGTCGCCGTCCTTCTCGGCGCGCCGCTTCTCCGCCTCGAGGTTCATGATCTTGTTGCCGTGACCCGCGATCTCGAAGTAGTTGAACTCCGGCGGCGGCACGGATCGGATGTACTCCTCGACGCGGATCGACTCGCCCATCGCGTTGCCCGAGACGATGCGCAGCTTGTCGCCGACGCATTCGACCGCGGTCGCGGCGTGGCCCGAGAGGTTGCCGCCGCCGCCACCCACGATCGAGATGATGTCGCCGGGATCGATCTCGGCGGTCGCGGCCGCGGGCGGACCGACCAGGTTGCCCTTCCCCTTGTTCTGCCACTTCACGAAGGACGCGACCTGCTTCTGCACCTCGGGGAGGAACTGTTTCGGGCGGTAGCCGTCGCCGCGGAAGCGGACGCCCTTGCGCAGGAGGCCGAGGATCGCCGCCTTCGTCGAGGCCTCGGCGCACCAGTTCGACGCGCCCTTGTAGCCGCCGAGCACCTTGGCCTTGTTGTTCGACTCGCTCTTGCCGGCGTGGAGGTAGAACTCCTCGACGTTCGACGCGAGGCTGCCGTGCGACGTCGACCACGCGTTGAGGTACGCCTGGAGCAGCTTGTTGGTCGCCTGGTGATCGTCGGTCCACTTCGACGAGGCGATGACCTTCTGCTGCATCACGCCGACCCACGCCGGGAACTCGCCGACGTCCTTGCCGGCGCTGTGGCCCATGCCCTGGCTGTCCTTGACCTGATCGGGCGGCAGCGGCGGCAGGGTGGTGTCGACGAGCCAGAACGCGCCGTACTCCTGGAGGAGGGCATCGAGCTTGCCATCCGCGAAGCCGTCGTTCGTCGGCTTGTACTGTCCCTTGTCGGCGTAGGCGCCATCGATGAGCGCCTGCAGCGCCGGATCGCGCGGCTGCTTCGTGGCCGGTCCGACGACCATCGGCGCCACCTTGTCGAGCGCCGCCCAGGTCTCGGGCCCGCACGTGCCGCTCGGAGTGAGGCCCTTCTCGCCCTGGAACTTGACGACGGCCTTGTGGGTGCCGTCTCCGAAGCTCCCGTCGGCCCAGAGGTTGGCGCCGGCGGCGTTTAGCTGCTCCTGCATCGTCTTCACCTGCTCGCCGAACGCGCCCTTCGCGAGCGTCGGCCGTTCGGACGGCGCGGGCGTGTCCGCGGTCGCGGGCGTGTCCGCGGTCGCGGTCGCGGGCGTGGCGACGCCGTGCTCGAGCGCCTCCCACGACTTCGGTCCGACGACGGCGTCGGCGACGAGGCCCGCGCTCGACTGGAACGCCTTGACGGCCTTCGCGGTCGCCGGACCGAAGTCGCCGTCGGCCTTGATGTCGAGCAGCTCCTGGAGGTGGACGACATCGGGGCCTCGGCTGCCCTGACGCAGCGTCGCTCGCGCGCCCGCGTCCTTGCGCTGCACGACGCCCGGGGTGGCGCTGCCGAGCAACGGCGACGGCGCGCCGTGGACGATGTGATCGGCGAACCGATCGGCGGCGATCTCGTCGGCGTCGCCGCTGCTCGCGCCGTCCTGCTTCATCTGAACGCCGGCGCCGTCGCGTTGCTGGACGGTGTGCGCGACCTCGTGCGCGATGAGGTGCAGGCCGAACGGGTCGTCGGGCTGATACTGACCGGCGGCGAAGTGGATGTCGTTGCCGCTCGTGAACGCGCGCGCGTCGAGGCTCGCGGCGGCGGACTGGGACTCGGCTCCGGTGTGGACGCGGACGTCGGAGAGATCGGCGCCGGCGCTCGACTCCATCCGCGCACGCGCGGCGTCGGGCAGGGGCGCGCCGCTCTCCTTTCGTTGCAGACGCGAGGTCCGCGTCACCTTGCCCGCGGGCCGCGGGTCTGACTCGGCGTCGTGATCGGAGGAAGCACCGCCTCGATGGTCGCTGATCCGCACGAGGAGATAGAGCCAGCACCGGCCGGTCGTTACCGAGAAGCTGCGCGAATCGCGCAAGTGCCGGATGTGCCTACGCTCCCGCCGCGCGTCAGGGCACGCGGTCCCAGACGTACGCCTGCTCGGTCACCGCGAAGCCGCCGACGGACGACTGCGTGTCGTGGGCGGCGCGACCGCCGAGCGCCTCGTAGAAGCGGCGGGCGTGGTGGTTGCCCTCGAGCACCCAGACGATGAGCGACGGTGGCTTGCGCGGCCGCACCCACGCGAACACCCGCTCGAACATTTCGCGCCCGATGCCGTGCCAGCGCGCGGTGTGCTCGAGATAGATCGTGTAGACCTCCCACGCCCACGGCCCGGGCCGCCGCGCGGGACCCGCGTGACAGAAGCCGATCACGTCGTGGTGGGTCGTGTCGGTCGCGACGAGGTGCAGCCCGTCGCGCGCGCCGATCAGCCGGCGATGCGCGTCCGTGCGCGCGCCGAGGCTCAGGGCGTCGAGCACGCGATCGGGAATCATCCCGCGATAGCACGCGCGCCAGCTGCGGATCTCGACCGCGGCGGCCGCCCTGGCGTCGGCCACCGTCGCCGCGCGGAGCGTGAAGCGCGCCGTGGTCGGAGTGAGCACGGGGAGAGCGTAGCGCGCTTCAGGGCTCGACGCCGAGGCGCTGGAGCGCGGCCTTCGCGCTCGCGCTCGCCGGATCGAGCGCGAGCGCCTTCCGGTAGCTCCTGATCGCGCGCACCTTGTCGCCGGCGAGCGCGTGGGCTTCGCCGAGGCTGTCCCAGACGTTCGCGCTCCTCGGGTGGGCCTGCGTGTTGATCTCGAAGACCGCGATCGCATGCGCGGTGCGGCCCTGGCCGAGGAGGATGTAGCCGAGCGTGTTGACGTCGCGCTCGCCGAAGTCGATGCGGCCCGCGCCCGCCTTCCTCGCCTGGGCGTAGCGCTTGCGCGCGAGCGCGACGCCGCCTTCGTCGATCGCACGCTCGAGCACGCGGGCGAGCGGCCTGGTGCGCGGGTGCTGGAACCAGTCGATGGTGCGGGCGAGCCGCGCGTCGCGGTGCTGGCGGCCGAGCGTGTGATCACCGCCCGCCGCGATCCAGAGCTCGTAGACGGCGCCGGCCTGCTCGAGCGCGCGCGCGAGGTCGAGCGCGCCGTCGGGCGGCGTCGAGCGATCGCTACCGCCCTGGAGCACGAGCAGCGGTACGTCGAG
>JAIOII010000702.1 GCA_019912685.1 Kofleriaceae bacterium | reverse complement strand
GCCGCGACGAGCCCGCGCCCGAGCGCGCGCATCGCGATCTCGGCGAGGCAGCCCCACATCACGTTCGGCGGCACGTGCTCGCACAACGTCGCGATGCCGATCGTCTCGACGACGAGCCGGGCGTCGACGCGCGGCGCCTCGAGGCATGTCTTCAGGAGCCGCGCCCACACGGGACGCGGAACGTGCGCCGCCAGGACGTCGGGCGTGGCGTGGCGCAGGACGTCGTCCGGCGTCGCCACCCCGTTGTCGAGGGCGGACTCCAGCGCCGCGGTGAGGAACGCGGCGAGCGCCACTATCGGCTCCCGCCCGAGACACCCTGCTTTGCCGCCGCCGCCGCGATGCACTCCCACAGCACGTCATGCGGCAGGTGGCGCGACATCACGTCGGGCGTCACCGTCTCGAGCACGCGGTCGGGCGTCATCGCGCCGGCCGCCAGGGACGCCGCCAGCACCTTCGACAGGAGCTCGGGCGGCAGGTTGTTCGCGAGCACCTCGGGCGTCGCGTGATGGAGCACGTCGGAGGGGGCGAACATCTCCTGCTCGAGCCCCGACTCCATCATCTTCGCGAACCACCGCTGACGACCTTCGATCGACATGGACGCTCCTTGGGCCGGGGCACGACTGCGCCCGGAGCCCTCGTCCACCACGATAACACGATCGCGCCGGCCGCTACGGCCGCGGCCGCTACTCGGTGTCCTCGCCGGGCACCGGCGCCTCGATGGCGCTCACGAGCGGCTTGTCGTCGTCGAGCAGGTCCGCCGTCCACCCCCCGAGGTCGAGCCCCTGGGCCTGGATCTCCGAGCCCACGAAGTTGATGACCGTGGTGCAGTGGCTGTCGTTGAGCTTGCGCCAGTAGGGGAGATAGTAGGCAAGATTTTCGCGCGACTCGTACTGGCTCACGAGCAGCTGGGTGTCCGCCTCCCACATGCGGAGGACCTCGTCCTTGGGCGGGAAGTCGTAGAACCGCTCGTACGAGTAGAGCGAGAAGTTCATGTCGCGGCGGAAGAACGTCGTCGCCAGGCGGTCGTCCGGGAACTGGTCGGCGAGGGCCGTGTTGATCGACCCGTAGTCGTTCACGTCGAAGCCGGTGGGCAGGACGTCGAGGATCGAGTCGACGTTCCATGACGTCCGGATCTTCTGGTGGAGCGGCATCGAGTAGCCCGACGACGGGAAGATCGGCCCGGAGTCGTCGAGCAGGTACCCGCGCTCGGCCGCGGTCACGCCGTTGCGCAGGAAGTAGTAGTTGGTGATCGAGCCGGCGCCGCCCGCCGAGCAGCCGGTGGACAGGAGCTTGGGCACGTGGGTGAAGTTCTGGTCGATCCAGCCGATCACCGCCTGCACGTTCTCGTGGCCCTTGTGATGGAACATCACGTCGGGCCCCTCGCCGGTCTCGTCGGTGTACGTGATGACGTTGTTGCCGGTGTGCACGTCGCCCGTGCAGTACGGCACGTACACCATGTTCCAGCCCGCCGTCGGGCTCGTCGGATCCTCGCGCTGCAGGAACGGCGAGATGAACGGCGCGAGCTCGTAGTGATCGTCCTCGAGACCGTCCGGATTCGCGGCGCCGCGGATGCCGGACGCGCCGGTGCAGCTCGGGTAGTCCCAGCACGCGCCGCCGGGCTCGAACACGACGACCAGGTTGTCGGTCTGGTCGCTGTAGTTGACGAAGAACTTGTACTGGCTGCCGTTGCCGCAAACGGTGCCGGGCAGCTCGACCTTCTGCCACGTCGCGTAGGACTCGCGGACAGGGTTCTTGATCCCGTCGTCCTCGCCGCCGCAGCCGGTCGGCAGGAGCAAGAGACCCACGAGCGCGAACGTAGGGGCGCGCAGAACAGACGTAGAGCCGACCACGCAGTGGTCCGGGACGCGAAGCGTACCGGCGACGGCGGAGCCGGCGCGGCGACACCTGAGCGACAGCGAAGACATAAGCCCTCCTCGGTGGCGGAGTATGGACGAACTGGACAGACCAGTACAGGTGTTGCGAAGCGGTCGTTCTTTGACCAAGGTCTCGAGATGAGCCGCGGCGAAGCTCGGGGGAAAGAGTCGTCGGGCACCGTGCTCTACCGGAAGGGCCCGGCGGGGGTTGAGGTCCTGCTCGTCCACCCCGCCGGCCACTACAACCGGCGAGCGCCCTGGGGCATCCCCAAGGGGCAACCCAATCCCAACGAGGCGCTGGAAGAGGCCGCGCGCCGCGAGACGATGGAGGAGACCGGGGTCATCGTCGATGGCGCGCTGGTGGCGCTCGGCCACGTCGACTACACCCGATCGAAGAAGCGCGTGTACGGCTTCGCTGGCCCGGCCCCCGACGGTGCCGAGCCGCGCTGCGCGTCGTGGGAGGTGGACAAGGCCGAGTTCATCGAGATCACCCGTGCGCGCCGCATCATCCACCCCGACCAGGCCGCGCTGCTCGACCGGCTCGTCGATCACCTCGCGGGTCTCGAGGCCCTCGCCGCGATCTAGGGACCGGGGGCCTACCCCCCAGATCTGTCGGCGATCTCCTGCACAAGCTCTTGAATTCACGGCCGCCCCCTAGAGAACGCCGGTTGCATGGTGTGAAGGGATGGTTCGCCTTTCCGGTGTCTTCGCCACCGCGGCGCTGGTCGTCCTCCCGGCCACCGCCGCCGCTCACATCTCCCTGACCTACCCGCCGGTCCGCACGAGCGACCAGAAGATCGCCCCCTGCGGCGCGGCGGGATCGGTCCGGGGCGCCAACGTGACGGTGCTCGAGCCGGGGGCGATGATCGAGGTGCGCTGGACCGAGCCGATCAACCACCCGAGCCACTACCGCATCAGCTTCGACGCCGACGGGCAGGACTTCACGATCCCGCTCGACTTCATGGACTTCACGCAGACCGAGAACGTGCTCCTCGACAACATCGCCGACGGCGCCGGCCCCTTCACGTCGATGGTTCAGCTGCCGAACGTCGAGTGCGAGACCTGCACGCTGCAGCTCATCCAGATGATGTACGACAAGGCGCCGTACGGTGACGGGAACGACATCTACTTCCAGTGCGCGGACCTCTCGCTGCGCACGGGAGGAGGTCCATCTCCCGATGCCGGCGGAGGAAATCCGGGCACCGATAGCGATGCGGGCGCCGATCCTGGTGGGGACGGCGACAACATCAGCGGCGGGTGTTCGGCGGGCGGAGGCGAGGGTTCGTGGATCGTCCTTGCCATCGGTGCGTTCGGGGTTATGGTTCGGCGTCGTCGCAGCCATCGTGCGTGAGCGCCCGCGCGAGCGGGCCATCCGTGACGTTGCTGACACGGGACAGTCTTGCCCGATCAGCCAGGTTGCCTGGGGGGCATTCAGTGGGCACTGTGGGGAAGATTCCGCGAAACCGGACTGGTTCCTGTTTCGTATCGCCCCCGTAGTCCGTCGTACCCCCCTCCGCCCCGACACTTAGCCGATCGCCAGCCGACCCGACACTGAACATTTGCGTCGGTCGGTGCAACGATCTTGTCGGGCCCTGCTTCTGAGCATCGATCGGCACGCGATGCGGCCGAATCGTTGGTTTGGTTCCTGCTTTCGGAGTTTGTCATGGCCACCAAGTCCCCCTCCAAGTCCCGTCCGCACCGCGCGACCCGCACCGGGCGCGTAGCTGCGCACGGTCGTCCGGCCGCGCCTGCCCGCGCGGCCGCCACCCCGTCGTCGGGCGCCAAGTCGGCCAAGCCGGCGGCGGCACGGGAGGAGGAGACGGCGCCGTCGCTCCTCGACATCGAGGAAGCGCCCGTCGCGACGCCGGCCCCCAAGGCCGACGTGCGTCTGCTCAAGGCGGACTCGGATGATCATCTCTCGACCTACTTCCGTGATCTCGCCGAGCACGACCTGCTCGGCCCGGAGCAGGAGCGCGAGCTCGCGCAGGGCATCGAGGATCAGGAGATCCTCACCTGGGAGCGGCTGCTCTCGCGCGCCGACGTGGTGCCCGAGGTGGTCGCGATGCTCGAGGGCAAGCTCGAGCAGCCGATCGACGCCAAGAAGCTCCTGAAGGTCGCCGAGCAGATCCGCGCGTCGGGCAAGAAGCCCGACACCCGCACGCAGAACCGCCTCACGGCGGCGGCGCGCGAGGTCGCGGAGAAGCTGCGCGCGCAGGATCTCGATCGCACCCACATCGACGTGGTGGTGCGCGAGCTCCGCCGTGCGCGCGCGATCGCGACGACCAAGCCGTCGCAGGTGACGTTCCCGGCGGCGAGCGCGGCGTTCCAGACGTACCTCGACGGGATCGAGCACGCGTACCGCGGGAGCTCGGCCTTGCGCGAGGAGTTCGTGAAGGCCAACCTCCGCCTCGTCGTCACGATGGCCCGCCGCTACGACCGCGGCGGCATGCCGCTGGCCGACCTGATCCAGGAGGGCAACCTCGGGCTCATGCACGCGGTCAGCCGCTTCGACTATCGCCGCGGGCTGCGCTTCTCGACCTACGCGTGCTGGTGGATCCGTCACGCGATCGGTCGCGCGCTCGCCGACAAGGCGCGCGCGGTGCGCATCCCGGTGCACATGCTCGAGGCGCAGCAGCAGCTGGAGAAGGTGCGGCAGCAGCTCATCCGCGAGCTCGGCCGCCAGCCGACGCCGCAGGAGGTCGCCAAGGCCGCCCGCGTGCCGCTGGCCAAGCTCAACCAGATGCACCGCTACCTGATGGGCCAGCCGCTGTCGCTCGACCGGCCGGTGCACGAGGACGACGACCGCCAGCTCGGCGAGCTGCTCGCCGATCCGGCGTCGGAGGATCTCAACCCGGCGGCGGACCTGACGACCGAGGCGCTCACCAAGCAGGTGAAGACGCTGATGCGCGGGCTCTCGCCGATCGAGGCGGACGTCCTGCGCCAGCGCTTCGGGCTCGGTGACGACGAGGAGCGGACGTTCCGCGAGATCGGTGATCGCTACCGGCTGTCGCGCGAGCGCATCCGGCAGATCCAGAACTCGGCGCTCGACAAGCTGAAGAAGGCGCTCGAGCGCGAGCACACGGGCCTGTTCGAGAACTGAGCCCCACGCGCGTCCGTGCGATAGCCTGGCGTCGTGAGACGCCAGGCTTTCTTGTTTCGCGCCAGCGTGATCGCGCTCTGCTTGCCGTTCGTGCAGTGCGTCTGGCGGCGCACGGTGACGACGCGGCCGGCGGTGACGGTCGTGGTCGTCGACGCGGCGGGCGCGCCGGTCGCGGGCGCCGAGGTCGTGATCGTGTGGTGGTCGTATCCGCACCGTCGCGTGCACGACCGTTACGTCGTCACGAGCGGCGCCGACGGGCGCGCCGTGTTCGCGGGGGCGTCCAGGCGCGAGACGATCGCCCCGCTCTGCATGCACGGCGTGCCGCAGCACGAGCACTCGGTGTGTGTCGACGTGCCCGGGAAGGGTCACGGCGAGGTCGAGCTCGAGCGCAGTGGCGAGGTCGTGACCATCGCGCTGGAGCCGGGGCCGGCCGACGGGCGCTGCGCCGAGCTGGCGAGGGAGCGAGCGGGCGCGCCGGCGCCGGGTGCGCAGCGCGCGGAATGAACCGGCCGGCTCGCGCGTTGCGCCGCGAGATGCACAGGTTCGCGCCCGCGGTCGTGTTGCTGGTCGGTTGCTCCTCCAGTC